>CAYOHN010000399.1:0-3419 GCA_964403735.1 uncultured Spirochaetales bacterium
GCACGCTTCGACGCGGACGCGGACCTGGCCGCGGCCCGGTTCGGGGACGGCAAGGTGCGACAATTCGATCCGGCCGCGGCCGGGAACGGTGGCGACGCGCATCTGGGGGGCGGGCACCCCCGCACTCTAGCTCGCATCGCACTCGATGCCGCCGAGCCGGCCGTCTCGATCCGCCGACGGCGTGGCCAAAGGGGCGGGGACTCATGAATCGGTGTTACCTCCCTTGCGCGACGCGCAAGAGGAGCAATCCTCCCGCCCGGAGGAACCTTCATGCGCCGTCTCCTGATCGCTTGCTCGATACTCGGGATTCTGGTCGCGCTGTCGCCCAGCTCGGCCCGCGCCGTGCTCAGCGAGGACGACTTCTTCATCAAGCACGCCGAGGACCTCGTCGACCTGTGCACCGCAGATGCCGCCGATCCGCTCTACAGCGCGGCAATCCATTTCTGTCATGGCTTTGCGTCCGGTGCCTGGCAATTCCACGAGGCGCAGGCGACTTGGCCGGACGGCGTCAGGATCGCCTGCTTGCCGGAGCCGCGGCCGACGCGCAACGAAGCGATCGCCGGCTTCGTGGTCTGGGCGTCGTCCCATCCGCAGCACATGACCGAGCCCGCCATCGAGGCGTTGTTCCGGTATCTGCACGACACGTGGCCTTGCTCGAAGGGAGACTCGAAATGAAGCGAACGTTCGTCGCCTCGTTGCTGCTGGTCACGCTCGCCGCGGGCGGGTGTGCCGGCCTCACGGCAACCGAACAGCGCGCGCTGACCGGTGGCGCCGCCGGCGCCGCCGGCGGTGCCATCATCGGCGCGCTCGCGGGCAACGCCGCTCTCGGTGCTGCGATCGGCGGAGCTGTGGGCGGCGGCGGCGGCTTCCTGTACGGCCGCGGCGTCGAGGCGGGCCAGAGCCAGCGCTGACCGGATCCGACCCGGGCCCGCCCGCTCCCGCTCAACGGCAGCGACCCGCTGGCCGATGCTGCCGACGATGCTGTACGACCTGGGTCTCCTCGTCACGGTGGCGATCTGCGGCTGGCTCGCGCTGGATGTTCTCGCTTCGCCCGGCGGTGGCCGGCGGGCGTTCGGCGTTGCCGCGCTGGCGGCGGCCAGCGGGATCTGGGCGAGCGGCGATCTGCTGATCGGCCGCGCCGGAACGCCTGGCGAGACCGAGTGGGCGTTCCGCATCCACTACGTCGGGGTTCTCTCGCTCCCCGTCGCATGGCTCGCCGTGTCCGCGCGGGCGGCCCGCCTGCGCTGGTGGCAGCGGTTCGGCAAGTTGGCGATCCCGATCGCCGCGGCGCCGATGGTCTTCGCCTACTCCACGCTGTACTGGGGAGACCCGGCTCGCTTCATCGACATCCGATTCTCCCCGCCGCAGCGCGGTCCCCTGTTCTGGGCCATCGCCAGCTACGGTTGGGGCCTGATCGTCGTCGGTTGGTGGTACTTCGCGCGCTCGGCGATCCGGCTCCGTCGCTCCGGAGCGCCGCGGATGCTGGCGCTGGCCGTCGGCACCCTCGTGCCGCTGGTTGCCAACACCGTCTATGTCGGTGCCAGCGCATACGGCTACACGTTTCCGGACCCGACCGCGATCCTGCTCGGCTTCGGCGCGTTGCTGCTCCGCGCCGCGATCATCGATTCCGGCCTCGCGCTGGTGCTGCCGCTGGCGCGAACCGAGGTGATCGAGCAGATCGAGATCGGCATCCTGGTCGCCGATCTCGACGGTGAGATCCTCGACGCCAACTGGGCTGCGCGCCGCATCGTCGGGGACACGGACGTCGTCGGCCGCTCCCTCGACGAGGTGATCGATGCGGTGCGCTCTCGTGCGGAATCCGCGATCGAAGTGCGCCGCTTCCCGCTGCGCAGCGCCGTCGCGATCGTGGGCAACGCCGCGTTCCTCGCCGATCGCAGCGAGACGCAACAGGCCGAGCGCCGGCTGGCGCTGGCGGCGCGGCTCGAGGCGCTGGGGTTCCTGACTGCGGGGATTGCGCACGAAGTCAACAATCCCCTCGCGTTCATCCGCGCCAATCTGGGGCAGCTCGAGAAGCTCGCCCGCGAACTCGAGGCACCGGCGGTGATGGCGCGACTGCCAGCGTCTGCGCAGTCTCTGGTGGCAGATGCCGTCGAACTCGTCTCGGATACACAAGAGGGCGTGGAGCGGATCGCCCACTTGGTCTCGCGGCTGCGCCGCTTCGCGCACAGTGCACCCGCCGGGCAGTCGGCGCCGACCGCCGTCGACCTCGGGCACGTCGCCGATGCCGCGGTCGCGATGGCCAGTATCGGGTTGCCCGCCGGAGCGATCCGCTGCTGCGTCGGATCGGCGCCGCCGGTCCACGGGATGGAGGGGGAACTGGTGCAGATCGCGCTCAATCTGCTGGTGAACGCCGTGCAGGCGAGCGAGGGAGTCCCGCAGGTCGAGGTCGAGGTGGCCCCGGCCGAGGGCGGCGCCGTGCTGTGCGTTCGCGATCGCGGCTGTGGCATCTCCGATGACGTGATGCCGCGGATCTTCGATCCGTTCTTCACGACCAAGCCACAGGGGATCGGTACGGGGCTCGGCCTGTCGCTGAGCTACGACCTCGCGCGCCGCAACGGCGGGAGTCTCGAAGCCGCCAACCGAGCCGGCGGCGGCGCCCAGTTCACGCTCTGGCTGCCAGCGACGAGTGAGCGTCAACCAAGGGGCCGGGTTCGTTCGTCGACTTTTCCCATCGGGAAAAGTTGACGAACGAACCCGGCCCCTTGGTTGACGCGCTACGTTGCTCTTCATGGCGCGGCTGATCCTGATCCGGCACGGCGAGAGCGTGGCCAACGCCGAGCGGCGTTTCACGCGCGGACCGCACGAGCCGCTCTCGGTACGCGGCCGCGAGGAGGCGCTGGCCCGCGCGCGGCTGCTACAGCAGCACGCGGACCCCGTGGCGCTGTACACCAGCCCGTTCGTGCGCGCGCTGGAGACGGCGCGGCTGATCGGCGACGTGCTCGGACTCGAGCCGGTCGCGGTCCCGGCGCTGGCGGAGCAGGACTTCGGCGCGCTGCGCGGCGAGCCCTATGAGTCCGTCGGCAGCGACATCCAGGTCCAGGGGCGCTGGCGCTACTGCCCGCCGGGCGGAGAGTCGCTCGAGACCGTGTTCCACCGCGCGGGCCCCGCGCTCGACGAGATCGCCGATCGGCACCTGGGCGGCGACGATCCCGTGACCGCCGTAGAAGTGCTTCTCCTTGGAGAACATGTGCATCGAGCCGCCCTTGCCGCGGGAGTAGCCCCCCTCGCGGCCGGTCAGCTCTGCCATGACACCCTTGGGGTCCATGCCGCAGGCGAGCATGTGGCCGTGGTCCCGGTAGGAGGTGACGCGCATGTCGCCGTCCTTCGCGACAGCCTCCAGCCCCACCACAACGGCCTCTTGCCCGATATAGAGGTGGCAGAAGCCGTTGATCAGCCCC
>CAYOHN010000400.1:0-3418 GCA_964403735.1 uncultured Spirochaetales bacterium
GATCGCATCGTCGTCGCCGAGCTGGCCGAGGACCGTCTCCCGGATGCGATCGTGGTACGTCTCGACGAGTGGTTGGCCGCGCACCGGTGCCGAGCGCAGCAGTCCGAGATCCTCGAGGCGCTGTACGGCGTGGCGCCCGTGTTCTCCGATCTGCGCCGCGTGCAGCACCAGCCCGCGTTCCGTCGGCCGACCGCACACGGACACCAGATCGAGGAGTCGTCGCTCGACGAGCGGCAGGCGGCGGATCCGGACCGCCAGTGCGTCGGTGAGAAGCGGCGCGGAGGCGCCTTCGGGACGTGTGCCGAGCGGCTCGGAGCGGAGGTGCCACAAGAGCTCCTGCAGCAGGAACGGAGAGCCTCCGGCTTGACCGATGAGGTCCGCGAGTTCGCGATCCGACGCCAGCTCGGCCGGACACAGTCGCCGCGCAACTTCGAGGGCCTCTGCTCCGCTCAGGGGGGCGAGCTCGATCTCCTCGAAAGGAAGCGCCGAGAACTCGCCGGCCAGCGCGCGCAGTTCGTGCAGCAACGGTCCCCGCTCGTCCGCCTCGCTGCGATAGGTGAGCAGCAACGCGAGCGATGGGGCGCCGGGCGGACGCAACAGCTCTCCGAGCAGGGTCGCACTATCGGCGTCGCTCCATTGTGCATCGTCGATCCAGATCACGAGTCTTCGCGAGAGCGTGAGTCGGCGCAGGAGTTCGCGCAGCGCGCCGACGCCACGCCGGCGCGCCTCGGCGACATCGAGCATCGGGCCGGGCCCGGGCGGCGCGACGTCGGGGATCCGCGCGAGCACGGGGAAGAGCCGGACGCCGGCGGCAATCTCGTCCGGCAGAACGGCGCGTCGTTCCTCGGCAGACCATGCGAGCAATGCGCCGGTCAGCGCATCGACGATGGGGTCGAGAGCTTTGAACGGAACCGACTCCTGCGGATGACACCGTCCGCGGAGCGTCATCGCACGCTCGTCGCTCTCGAACTCGCCGAGCAGCTGCGTGGCCAGCGCGGTCTTGCCGATGCCGGACGGCCCGCAAAGTCCGGCGATTCGTACGCCGTCTTCGGACCGGAGCGACGAACGGAGCGCCGCGAGCTCCCGGTCGCGGCCGATGAAGAGACCGTGCGGGACGGCGCGAACCGGCGCGGGCGGGGACGCCGAGGCCGGCGCCTGCTGGTCGAGGACGGCGATCAGCTCGTGCGCCGAGGGTCGGGCGGCGGGATCCGGATGCAGCAGACCGACGATCAGCTCCGCCAGCGATTCCGGGAGCTCGGGATCCCACGCCGGAAGGTCTTCGCGTGCCAGCGGCTTCTGCCCCGGCGCCGGTGCCGGCCGACCGCCGAACGGATGCCAACCGGTCAGCGCTTCACAGAACACGACACCGACGGCGAACCAGTCGGATGCCTGCGACAGCCCCGTTCCCCACAACTGTTCCGGCGCCATGTAGGCGAAGGTGCCGGCCACCACGGAGTCGTCGGCGAGACCGCCGCCGTGAGGATCCGTCGGGACCGCGAGATCGAAGTCGAGGATGACGACGCGGTCGACGGGGTCGATGCGGACGTTCGCGGGCTTCAGGTCTCGATGCAGGCGGCCGGCCGCGTGGAGTGCCGCGAGGCCATTCACGAGCTGGAGACCGGCGCCGCGGAAGCGCGCGAAACGCGGCGATGGCGTCTTCCGCACGCTGGCGGGATGCCGGACCGCTGCGACGAAGTCGGTGCCCGGAACGAACTCCATCGTGAAGAAGCACGCGTCGTCGCGGACCACGAGGTCGAAGAGCTGGATCAGGTTCTCGTGAACGATCCCGGCGAGGGAACGGAACTCGCTCTTCAGTCGATAGATCCGCTCCGGCGAGCGATCCTCGATCGTCTTCAGCGCGACCTCGATGCCGAGCTCCCGGTCGAAGACGCGGTAGACGGACCCCATCCCGCCGCGCCCGAGGAACTCGAGCACGCGGAAGCGCACATCCCCGACGAACTCCGGGTTCCCGCCGGTCATGCTTCTCCCGCTCCGAGTCTAAGCTCCCGAGCGCCGGGGCTGCTCGGGAAAAGGAAGGCCCTCGTCGGACGGTGCCTCGCGACCTACGCTGACCCCCACCTCGACACGCAGGAGACGCCATGCCCAAGTTCAGCGAGATTCCGTGGATCGCCGAGCATATCGAGCTCTACCGCACCGACCCGGAGAAGGCGCGGCTCTGGGATTCGACCCCCCTCGGTGGCCCTGGTCTCCTACCGACTTTGCTGCTCACGACGAAGGGACGCAAGACCGGCGAGCCGCGTGCGCTGCCGCTGATCTACGGCGAGAGCGGCGACAGCTACGTCGTCATCGGATCGAAGGGCGGCCTGCCGAACCACCCCCTCTGGTTCCTCAACCTCGAAGCGAATCCGGAGTGCGAGCTGCAGGTCGGGCGCAAGCGGATGACCGCGCGTGCCCGCGTGGCCGAAGGCGAGGAGCGCGAGCGCCTTTGGAAGCAGATGGCCGCGATCTATCCGCCCTACGATCACTACCAGGAGAACGCGGGCGCGCGCACGATTCCGGTGGTGGTGCTCGATCCGATCGCATGAGTTGCGGCGGTCACCTGTCTGCATCCGCCTCGGAGGCGACTCCCGAACACGGAACTCGAACGCCGCTAGCGTGTGACCGCATCTGTCACGACCATGCGGGATCTACTAGGCTGCGTCCGTCTTCGCCCCCACGAGGATGTCCGTGACGCTTCCGAATTCCCGAGGTCCCGGGTGGAAGGATTCGCGGAATGGCCACTCGATCGAGAAGCACCGATGCTGGGTCCAATCGAACGCCGCGCCGTCAGGCCGAACTCTCTCTCTTTGCATCGCGTTGCCGACCCGCGCCCGCTTCACTGGTTCCGCAGGTCGAGCCGCTCGTCGTGGCAGGACTCTTCGCTGGGATCGGCGGCGTCGAGCTCGGCCTCGCTCGATCCGGTCACGCCAATGAGCTCTTGTGCGAGATCGACGACAGGGCGTGCGCCGTCCTGGAGAAACGGTTCCCGGGCGTACGATTGCACAAGGATGTCCGTACACTTCGATCGATTCCGCGACACGTGGAACTGCTGACGGCCGGTTTCCCGTGCCAGGATCTATCTCAGGCCGGGATGACGCGCGGAATCGGAGGAGACCGATCGGGCCTGATCGGCGAAGTCTTCGCACTCCTCGAGCGTCGCCGCGTTCCGTGGGTGCTCATCGAGAATGTTCCGTTCATGCTCCAGCTCGCGAAGGGCCGGGCCTTGGACGTCATCGTGAGCGAGTTGGAGCGGCTCGGCTACCGATGGGCGTATCGCGTCGTCGATTCGCGCTCCTTCGGGCTGCCACAGCGACGACAACGCGTCTACCTGCTGGCGTCGAGGACAGGCGACCCACGCGACATCCTCCTGGCCGACGATGCCGGCGAGCGTGAAGACCCGGCTCCGTCGCGTCGGCGT
>CAYOHN010000401.1:0-3413 GCA_964403735.1 uncultured Spirochaetales bacterium
GCATCCCCGCCGGCATGCCGTACGGCACCTCCTTCGTCACGATGCGATCCGCCTTTACGTCGGGCGTCTGGTAGCCGGTCGCCCAGTCTTTGGCGGAGTTCTCGAGCCGGAAGTCATAGTGGTCGCCCTTGAACGCCTCGAGCGCGACCGTGGCGTCGCGGAAGTACTCGTAACGAAGCTCGTCGAAGTTGTCCTGGCCACGTTTCACGGGCAGGTCTCGACCCCAGTAGTCCTCGACGCGTTGGTATTCGACGTAGCGCCCCGCCTCGAACTCGCCCACCCGGTACGGGCCGCTGCCGAGCGGACGCTCGAGTGTCGTCGCCTCGAAGTCGCGCCCTTCCCACCAGTGCTTCGGGAGCACCGGAAGCTGTCCGAGGATCAGCGGCAGCTCGCGGTTGCCGCCATCGCCGAGGTGGAAGTAGACGCCGCGTTCCCCCCGCTTCTCGACGCGATCGACGTCGCCATAATAGAACCGGTAGAACGGCTGGCCCTTCTCGCGCAGCGTCTCGAAGGTCCAGATCACGTCCTCCGGCGTCACCGGCTTGCCGTCGTGCCAGCGGGCCTCGGGCCGCAGCTCGAAGTGCACCCACGAGCGATCTTCCGGCGTCTGGACCGAAGCCGCGAGGAGCCCGTACTCGCTGAACGGCTCGTCGGCGGCGTTCACCATCAGCGTGTCGTAGATCTGGCCGATCCCGGCGGCGGGATTCCCCTTGATGATGAACGGATGGAAGCTGTCGAAGCTGGCCTCGACGACGCCGAACCGGAACCGGCCGCCGCTCGGCGCGTCCGGGTTCGCATAGTCGAAGTGCGCGAAGTCGGGCGGGTACCGCAGATCCCCGTGCATCGCGAGGCCGTGCTGCGCGGGCGGCTCCTCGGCGATCGCGCGGAGCGGCGCCACGACGAGGCAGAGCGACGCCACCAGCGCGGCGAATCGAATCGGACCGATCATCGACACCCCCAGAATCCGAGCTGCAAAGCACCGAAGTATAGACGGGACGCCCGGTTGCGTCGCTGTGCAGCCGGGAGCGGGTGCTTGCGCCGCCGGGGCTGTGTGCTTCCCTCCGGCGCATGCTGGACCCGCGAAGCCTGGCGGAGCGCCGCGAGGACGTTTCCGCGAGCGTGCGTCGCCGCGGCATGGACGCCGACGTCGACGCCGCCGTCGCCGCCTATGAGGAGGCTGCGCGGCTGCGGACCGCCGTCGGCGATGCGAATCGCCTCCGCAACGAGCACCAGAAGTCCGGCAGCCGCAAGATGGATCCCGCCGAGCGCGAGGCCCATGCGGGCGAGGGCCGGCGGCTCAAGGACGAGGTGGCGCGACTCGAGGCCGAGCAGGAAGCCGCCGAGGCCCGATTGCGCGAGACGCTGCTGGCGCTGCCGAACCTGCTCCACCCGGACGTTCCCGACGGCGGTGAGGACGATGCGCGCGAGCTGCGCCGCTGGGGCGAGCCGCGAACGTTCGACTTTCCGCCGCTCGATCACGTCGAGCTCGGCCGGCGTCTGGACCTGCTGGACTTCGAGGCCGGCACCCGCGTGGCCGGGCCGAAGTTCTACTACCTGAAGAACCAGGCGGTGTTGCTGGATCTCGCGCTGCAGCGGCTGGCAATCGAGGTGCTGCGCGGCGAGGGCTTCCAAGTGATTGCGACGCCGGATCTCGCGAAGTCCGAAATCGTCGATGCGCTCGGGTTCAGCCCGCGCGGGCCCGAGACCCAGGTCTATTCGATCGCCGACAGCGATCTGTGTCTGATCGGGACGGCCGAGATCCCGCTCGGCGGCCTCTTTGCCGGCGAGGTCCTCGATGAGGCCGTCCTGCCGGTGAAGCTGGCCGGGATCTCGCACTGCTTCCGGACGGAGGCCGGTTCGCACGGTCGCGAGAGCAAGGGGCTGTATCGGGTCCATCAATTCACCAAGGTCGAGATGTTCGTCGCGACGCGTCCGGAAGACTCCGATGCGATGCACGACGAGCTGCTCGCACTCGAAGAGCGCTACTTCCAGGCACTCGAAGTGCCGTACCGCGTACTCGACATCGCAGCCGGGGATCTCGGGGCGCCGGCCTACCGCAAGTTCGACGTCGAGGCGTGGATGCCCGGCCGCGGCGACGGCGGCAGCTACGGCGAGGTGACCAGCACCTCCAACTGTACGGACTACCAGGCGCGCCGACTCGATGCGCGCTTCAAGCGCGCCGGCGCGAAGCGCAGCGAACACCTGCACCTGCTGAACGGCACCGGTGTCGCCACGTCGCGCGCGCTGATCGCCGTGCTCGAGAACCACCAGCGCGCAGACGGCGGGGTCGCGATCCCGAAGGCGTTGGTGCCGTTTGCCGGGATCGACCGCATCGATCCGCGCTGATGGGGGGATCGCGATGATCGAGATCAACGGCATGGCGCACGTCATGCTGACCACCAGCGACTTCCCGCGCGCGCGGGCGTTCTACGGCGAGCTGCTGCCGTTCCTCGGCCTGCGGCCGGTCCTCGATGCAGAGGGCTGGTACGACTCGCTCCTGTTCGAGGATCCGGACGGCGTGCGGCTCGATCTGAACTTCGTGCCGGGAAAGGGACTGCTCACTCCGGGTGCGCGGATGGGCGGCACCTGACCGTCCCCATGATCTCTCCGCCGGACCGCGCGCAGCGCCTCGTCCTCGGCACCGCCGGCCACATCGACCACGGCAAGACCGCGCTGGTTCGCGCGCTCACCGGCTTCGACACCGATCGGCTACCGGAGGAGAAGACGCGCGGCATCACGATCGAGCTGGGCTTCGCGCCGCTCGATCTCGGCGACGGCACGCGGCTCTCCGTCGTCGATGTGCCCGGGCACGAGCGCCTCGTGCGCACGATGGTAGCCGGCGCGACCGGCATCGATCTGGTGCTGCTCGTCGTCGCTGCCGACGAAGGCGTGATGCCACAGACCCGCGAGCACGTCGCGATCTGCGAGCTACTCGGTCTGCAACACGGGGTGGTGGCGCTGACGAAGGCCGACCTCGTCGACGACGAAACGGCCGCCCGGGCCGAGCGGGGCGTCCGTGCATTGCTCGGCCCGGGCCCGCTGGCCGGCGCTCCGATCGTCCGCGTCTCGGCGCTGCGCGGCGATGGTGTCGACGCGTTGCGGGAGCAGCTCGCGCTGCTGGCCGCGCGCGCTGCCGCGCGGACGTCGCGCACCGGCCCGGCGCGGCTCGCCATAGATCGCGTGTTCACGCTGCGCGGATTCGGCACCGTCGTCACCGGGACCCTGGTCGGTTCGGCGCTGCACGTCGGTCACTCCGTCGAGCTGTTTCCGTCCGGCCGCCGCGCGCGCGTGCGCGGACTCCACAGCCACGGCGTGTCGCTGGAACACGCTGAGCCGGGACTCCGGACCGCCGTGAATCTGCAGGGTGTCGACGTCGACGAGATCGCGCGCGGGGACGTCGTCGGCGAACCGGA
>CAYOHN010000402.1:0-1464 GCA_964403735.1 uncultured Spirochaetales bacterium
GCGGTGCGCGGTGTCCACCGCGTCCACAAGCGCTCGAAGCTCACGCCTCTTCTGGAAGTACTGTGTGTGCTTCTCGTCGCTTGGCTCTCGAGCGAAGTCGAGATTGAGGTCAGGCCGCAGCCGAATGATCTCCGTGTCGGGTCGGATGCAGTCGAACTCATCATCCATGAAGCGAAGAAGACTGCCGAGGCTCGCGCAGAGCACGGCTGTGGACTTGCGACACGCTCGATCGAGAAAGCGGTTCTCTGACAGCTTCGCGGCGTCCAAGAAATCCTCGAGGAGCGACTGGAACTCAAAATTCGTGTTGTCGTTGTAGAGCGGACCATCGAACTCCCTCCGCATGCGCTTCTCGGGCAGTAAGGCAGAAAGCCGCTCGAACACCTGGCGGTCATGCTCGCGATACTGCCCTCGGCGTGGGAGATTCAGCAGGCGGTCCCGGTTGGCCACCGCGATCGCGATCAACGTCAGCAAGAGCATCGCCAGGGTCCGCCAGAAGGCAAGGGACGACCACGCGCCACCGAGGAGTGGCCCGAGGTGGCGTCCCCAGAGATCCAGCAGTAGATCGAACAACGTCGGTCTCGCCTCCTGGAAGCCGCGCGCGCACCAAAAGCGCGAGCGTATTGCCCTCAGCGGCGACACCGCAACACGCCATCGGCTCCAACCGTGGAGCGTTCCCGGCCGAGTATGGTGCTCTCGGCTGCAGCATTCTAGATCGGGGGACGCCGATTGCAGACCCGTAGCGATCCGACCGGCGCGCCAGAGAGAGATGAGAACCCGTCCAACCGCGCGCCGTGCGGCCGCTCCAGTCGTCCAGTAAGGTAGGCGCCTCGCCGGGTAGCCCCGGCGGAAGGCAGTGCGGGCTCGGCAACGCAGCGCGAGTAGTAAGGCGCCGCAACCACCAACCAGCCGCGAAACGCTCGGAGCGCGCCCTGTGCAGCGTCGCTTCCCTGGCCGCCCTACTCGTACCTTCTCAGCGCCTCGCCGGACCCGCTGTCACTGGGATAAGTATCCCGGAAAGGTTGGTGGCGGTGGGCGGACTCGAACCGCCGACACGCGGCTTATGAAACCGCTGCTCTAACCGACTGAGCTACACCGCCGCAAGCTGCTCGCGCGGGCGCGAAACGGGCGTGGAAGCTAGCAGAGCGGCCACGGGTCGCCCGGGCCGGGGCTCCGCGCAGGCCGCGAAGTTTGTGGGGCCCCGCTCGCCGCGTAGACTCCGGCGCCATGATGGACCTCCTCGATCGCATCAGCGGCATCGTCTGGGGCCCGTTCCTGCTGATCCCGTTGCTGCTGCTGACGGGGCTCTATCTCACGGTTCTGCTGCGCGGCATCCAGTTCCGCCGCCTCGGCTATGCGCTGTGGTACGGGCTCGTCCGGCGCCAGGAGCACGGCGCCGAGGGCGACATCACGCACTACCAGGCGCTCACGACGGCGCTCGCGGCGACGGTGGGTGTCGGCAACATC
>CAYOHN010000402.1:1474-3388 GCA_964403735.1 uncultured Spirochaetales bacterium
TCTGGAGCGAGCTTGTAGCGACCGGACTCGAACGGGCACAGACGATGGCGTTCACGACGCTTGCTGCGTTCCAGTGGTTCAAGGCATATAGCGCTCGCTCGCGGCGACGGTCGGTGTCGGCAACATCGCGGGCGTCGCCACGGCGATCTTCCTCGGCGGCCCGGGCGCGGTGTTCTGGATGTGGGTGACCGGCCTCGTCGGCATGGCGACGAAGTACGGCGAGGCCTTTCTCGGCGTGCACTTCCGCCGGGTCGACGCGGCCGGCGAGCAGTCCGGCGGGCCGCAGATCTACCTGAGTGAGGCCCTCCCGGGCCGGCTCGGTCGCGGACTCGCCGTGGCGTTTGCAGTCGCCGCTTCGATCGCCGCGTTCGGCATCGGGAACATGGTGCAGTCCAACACGGTTGCCCACGAAATCCACACGCAGTTCGGTGTCCCGACCTGGGCGACCGGCCTCGTCCTGACGATCGGCGCCGGCCTGGTGATCCTCGGCGGGATCCGCTCGATCGGCCGCTTCACGGCGTTCTTCGTGCCGCTGATGATCGTGCTGTACATGTTGGGCGCGACGTGGGTGCTGGCGGTCCACGTGGACGCGCTGCCGGCTGCGTTTGCGCTCATCCTCACGGACGCGTTCAGCGGCACGGCCGCCGCCGGCGGCTTTGCCGGCGCCGGCATCGCTGCGGCGATCCGCTTTGGTGTGGCGCGCGGGATCTTCTCGAACGAATCGGGGCTCGGCACCGGCGCGATCGCCGCCGCGGCGGCGCAGACCAGCCACCCCGTGCGCCAGGCGCTGGTCTCGATGACGCAGACGTTCCTCGACACGCTCGTCGTCGTGACCTTCACGGCGCTCGTGATCATTGCGACCGGTGCGTGGAGCAGCGGCGAGACCGGTGCACCCCTCACGTCGCTCGCGTTCTCGCGGGGGCTGCCGGGCGAGTGGGGCGGAATGCTCGTCACGATCAGCGTCGCGTTCTTCGCGTTCTCGACGCTGATCGGCTGGTCCTACTACGGCGAGCGCAACGTGCTGCAGCTCTTCGGTCGCCGCGCGGTATCGCCCTACCGGCTCGCGTTCGTGACCGCCGTATTCATCGGCGCCGTCACCGAGCTCGAGCTCGTCTGGACGTTCTCGGACATCATGAACGGCCTGATGGCGCTGCCGAACCTGATCGGGCTGCTGCTGCTCTCGGGTCTGGTCGCGCGCGAGACGAAGGCTTACTTCGCGCAGCCGGACTGGCGGGACCAGGGGTAGCCCGCCGGCACTTGTCAGGCGTTTCCCCTCGACGTCCGAAGCGATTCTCGTCCTGGCGACCTCATCGGGGTCCAGGACGGGAATCGCTTCGCGTGCATGCGATCGGCGGGCTGGATCGTCTGTGCTTCGGAGAGCCCCTGCCGAACGGCAGCACGGCGACCCGCCCAGACCCCGGAACCGGGAAACGAACCCGGGAACAGAATGGAAGGATTCCGAGACATGCGATTCTCCCTGTCCGTGCTTCTGCTCGCACTGACCCTCAGCTCGAACGCTTGGGGGCTCGAGAAGGAGCCGTTCTCCGAGGCGCGCTTCCAGGAGCTGCAAGCGGAGGGCAAGCTCGTGCTGGTCGACGTCTTTGCGGATTGGTGCAAGACCTGCGCCGCCCAGCAGAAGGTCCTCGACAAGTACCGCGCCGAGCACCCGGACGTCGAGCTCCACATCCTGGAGGTCGACTTCGACAAGGACCGTGAGCAGGTCCGCAAGCTCCGCGCGCCGCGGCAGTCCACGCTGCTGCTCTTCCGGGGTGAGCACCAGTTCTGGTACAGCGTGGCGGAGACACGCGAAGACGTCGTGTTCGACGCCATCAATCGGGCCGCCGCGTTCGAGCCCAAGTAGATGAGTCTCTCCGTCTCTGCGATCCCGCTCGCCGCCGCGGCGGGTATGCTGAG
>CAYOHN010000403.1:0-2497 GCA_964403735.1 uncultured Spirochaetales bacterium
GCGAGCAGGCTCTTCGGCATCTGCCGCAGGGTGAGAGTTCCCGCCGTTTCGTCGCTCACGAGCTGGACCGTCACGAGATCGCGCAGGCGAGTGTTGACAAGCGCCTGCACGAGAAGCCGGCCGACCTGCACGACATCGCCGCGTTCGAGGAAGGGGCGCAGGTTCGCGTTGACTCTCGGCGCGCCGCCTTCGGGAACGCGAGTCGGGAACGTGTAGATGCGCGAGTCGCAAGAGTAGGTCGCGTTCTGCGCGTCGATGACGAGCCGATCCCGAAGCGCCGCGCGATCGCGAGCCTCCACGAGACACGAAAGCGTGAACACGTCCTTCAGTTCCCGGACTGCCGCCTGCCACGCATCGAGCCGTTCCGCCGGCCGGAGCCGCGGATTCCCGTTGCTGTCGCGTTCGATGATCGAGACGCTCCCGGCACCGAGCATCCCCCAGCGACCGGCGAACGCCGCTACGGCGTCGCGATCGTCGACATCGAGCAGAACGAGCTCATCGAGAAGTTCGGGCTCTTCCGTGGGGTCGAAGAGCTGCTCGCGATCCTCGTTCCGCAGCACGACCGCCGCCGTCATGCCGTCCAGCAGGCGCGCATCCTCGGCGATCTGCGCCCCTTGGACTGGACGCCCCCAGCGAAAAAACCCCAGCGACTCGGACACTTGAACCCCCTGGAACGGAGACGAGAACCCTAACGGCATTCTACGGTTGTAGCGTTCGGGTACAGGTATACCTTCCTGGACGTCCACAAACAAGGGGGGCGTCATGCCCAGAACAGCGAAGGCGGAAACGGCAACGCAGGCGGATGGCGCTGCCGTCTGGCAGGACGGAGGGCTGACGATCGCCGAGGCCGTTCGGTTCGCGGGCGTCGGCCGCAGCACGCTCTACGGGGCGATGGAAGAGGGCCGGCTGGCCTACACGAAGGTCGGGCGTCGCCGCGTCGTCGCACGCCGCGGGCTCGTCGAGCTGCTGGCGTCGGGGGCGCAGCGATGACACCCCGAAAAGGAGCGACCGCCTCGGCTGGAGACCGAGACGGCCGCGGATACTCAGACAGGAACGACGCCGAACAGGATACCCGACACGCCGAGATCCGCCGCGGTCTCGATCTGCTGCTCGGCGAGGGCGTCCACGAGCTTCGGGTACCGAAGGCACCAAGGGCCGGGACGGTAAGCGGCTACTTCGATTCCCTGGACGCGCTCGCCGCTGAGGCGGAATCGTGGTCGGGGAGGGCGGCGGGAGTCTACTGCTCGATCAACCCGGTGGCGCCGGAGCTGCTGTCGCGCTGCGCGAATCGAGCGCAAACCTACGCCGAACAGACGACGAAAGACAAGGAGATCGCACGCCGGACCCGTCTCTACGTCGACGGCGACCCGGTCAGGCTGAGCGGCATCCCATCGACCGACGCCGAGCACAAGGCCGCGCTCGATCGCATGCAGGCGATCGCCAGAGATCTGCGCGGTCGGGGGTGGCCGCCGGGGATCGTGTCGGATAGCGGCAACGGCGCGGGGATGTTCTTCGCGATCGACCTACCGAACGACGACGCTGCGACCAATCTGGTCAAGGGCGTACTCGCCGCGCTGGATGCGCTCTACAGCGATGACGCCGTGAAGATCGACACGACGGTCAGCAACGCCGCACGGATCGCGAGAGTTCCTTTCACGCGGAATCAGAAGGGCGACAGCACGCCCGAACGCCCGCACCGGCTATGCCGGATCATCGAAGCGCCGGAGTCGCTGGACGTCGTGCCGGTAGCGCTGCTCGAGGAGCTGGCTTCCGAGGCGGAGCCGGAGCGCGAGCAGGGGCGCCAGTTCACGGGCGACGCGGGCGACATCGACGCGTTCATCGTCCGCAACGGGCTGGACGTTCTCTCGGACGGCGAGTGGGATAACAAGCGGCGGATCAAGCTCGCGCACTGCCCCTTCAACGCCGAGCACGTCGGCGGGAGCGCGGCGCTGTTCGTCATGGCGTCCGGCGCGATCGCGTTCCGTTGCCAGCACGACGGCTGCGCCGGCCGGAAGTGGGCAGACGTTCGTGATCTGTACGAGCCTGATCGTCGTCGCCAGCACGACGGGGAACATGGGCGTGTTCACGCCGATAACGAGTGGCCGCCGCTGCGCGAGTTGCACGCGGCGCCCGATCTGCCCCGCATCGCCGCGGACGTCCTGCCGGGATGGGCTGGAGACTTCGCGGGCGCGCTCGCGGAGGCGACGGAAACCCCCGAGGAGTTGGCCGTCGCGATGGTGCTCGGCGCCTGCTCGGCTGCGGTGGCGCGCCGCTACCGCGTTCTGATCCGGGATGGCTACGCCGAACCCTGCAACCTATGGCTCGCGTGCTTCCTGCCGCCGGGCTCGCGGAAGTCGTCGGTTCAGTCTGCTGCAACGGTCCCGCTACGCGAATGGGAACGAGAGCAAGCCGACTCGATGCGCGAAGAAATCTCGCGGGCGAAATCGGCACGGGCGACGGCGGAAGCGCGAGCGAAGGCACTCAGAAACAAGGCAGC
>CAYOHN010000403.1:2507-3325 GCA_964403735.1 uncultured Spirochaetales bacterium
GACGAAGGGGGACGGAGCGGCGGCGGCGGAAGCGGCGAAGATCGAGGCGGATCTGCCGGCGGTGCCGGTCGCCCCGCGGATCTGGACGTCCGACACCACGACGGAACAGCTCGGCGTCCTGCTCGCCGAACACGGCGAAGCCATCGCCGCGCTAACGAGTGAGGGCGGCATCCTCGACACGATCGCGGGTCGCTACTCCACCGGGAAGCCGAACCTCGACTTGCTGCTGCAATCGTGGAGCGGAGATCCGGCGACCGTGGACAGGGTGACCCGAGGGCTCGTCTACCTGACGCATCCGCGGCTAACGGTCTGCATGAGTCCGCAACCCTGTGTTCTGGAGGATCTGTCGTCGGCGCCGGGATTCGCTGGTCGCGGCGTGCTGGCACGTCTGCTCTACATCCTGCCGCCGAATCGCATCGGCTTCCGGGATCTGGAGACGGAACCCGTCCCGAGTCGCGTGCAGGCGAGCTACGCGCTCGGACTGAGGCGCCTGCTCGACACGGAGCCGGCGGTCGATGACCGCGGACGGGAGACGCTGCGGACGATCGCGCTCGACCCCGACGCATATCAGGACTGGCTAGCGGCGGCACGCGCGATCGAGAAGATGATGCGCCCCGGAGCCCCGCTCGCGTCGATGACGGACTGGGGATCGAAGGCCTCTGGCGTTGCGGCTCGAATCGCTGGCGTGCTCCACGTGATCGAGCACGCGGACGGTCAGGGGCCGGTCTGGTCGCCAACCACGCCTTCATGAAACGCAAGGAAGTGCGCAAGACCCGCGATCTCGAAGGCGACGGGCTGCGCGATTTCTACGTTCATTT
>CAYOHN010000404.1:0-3318 GCA_964403735.1 uncultured Spirochaetales bacterium
CGCATTGCCATGTGCGTGTTCCGCCCGCCGTTGGATGCTTATCTCGCAGCATCGACGCCAGCGTTTTGCCGCCCCCCGGGATCGCGCTCGTGACGTCGCGGGCCCTCGGCGGGCTCGCAGTCCGCCGCTGCGGCGGGGCGGCGGGGTCGCGAGCGCCGCTGATCGCGATCCTCGCTCGCGGATCGGTCAGGAGGGCATCCGATCGTGCACGCGGAGTTCACGGGGAACCCAGTGGTCGAAGGCGCCCCAGTTCTGGTTCAGTCGAGAGTTCTCGACTCTCGCCGATCGGAGGCCCCAGATGCTGTTCCTGCTGCCGCGACTCTCGTTGTTCTCGATCATCGTCTTCACGGCGGCTCCGGTCCTGACGGCTTGGGAGCCCGAGGACGTCGACCTCACGCGGCCGCGCCTGCTGTTCCGAGCCGGGGACCTGCCCGAGCTCCGCGAGCGTCTGCAGCGGGAGCCGTACCGAAGGTTGTTCCTCCAACTGCTCGAGACCCTGACGCCCGTTCGCCTCGGGTTGCGTCCCGCCGCCGGCCAACTCGACCTCGTCGTCGGGAATGCCGATGCGGTCGTCGAGCTGCCGGCGCTCGACTTCGAGCCGGCGGACGCCGACGGGGCCTGTGCACTCCACCGCCGCGGCGATCGCTTCTTCGTCGAGCTTGGCCGCGAGCGGCGCCTGACCGTGCGCGCGGGGGGGCGCCCCCGGCCGCCCGGCCGCGGACCCCGGTCCGGATCGCCGCGCGGAGATCGGCGAAACCATCGTCCTCGATGGTTCGGCGAGCTGCGACGCGAACGGCGAGGCGCTGCAGCCGCGTTGGGAGCTGGTGTCGGCAGCGCCCGGCAGCGACTGGGCGTTCGAAGGAGCCGATACCTTCCACCACCACACCAGCGACGCGGAGGGAGACGCGATCACGGCCGCAGTCGACGAAGCCCCGGCGAACGGGCAGCTCCTAGTGCTCGCCGACGGCCGGTCCTTCTACGAGCCGGATACCGACTTCTCCGATCGCCACGAGTTCCGCTATCGCGTGGGCGATGCGCGCGGCGCGGAGTCGGCGCCGGCGACCGTCACCCTGGAAGGGGACGTCGCGGACACCGCGTCGCTGGTGTGGTGGGGGAACGGGCTCGTCTGGACGGCGTCCGGGCCGCTGGCTGAAGGCGATCTTGCGATCGAATCCGATCCGCGCGGTGCGCTCCGGCGGGTTGTCGGAACGGGACGATTGCGGGATCGCGAGACCGAACTTTCGCTCGACTTCCGCCGGACGTTCTTCTGGCGGTTGTTCTGGGGTCGATTCGAGATCCGAGACCCGGGACTTCCGATGGGCGGGCGCGCTCGCGGCGCCGGCTTCGCGCATCTCACGGGCGATGGCGAAGACGGCGCGCGAGGATGGATGCTCGCCCTCACGGCACGGCCTCCGTTCTTCCTCTTCTGGGAGATCCGGGACCGTCGCTGACGAGACGTTCGGTCGCACCTCCTTCGCAGGGTTCTCCCGTCGGGCTGTCGACTCGCGCGCGCTCTCGCGATCATCGGGGATACCGTGCGCTCCTGGTCTGGATTCCCGCGCTCGTCTTCGGGCATGGAGGCGGGTGACGATCGGCCGCCCGATCGGGATACTGCACGCCCCCCCGCGAACGCGGGATCGAAGGAGGCCGTTCGTGAAGCCCGTTTACCGCTGGAAGCTCGAAGAAATCGACTTGTCGTCCCCGGAGTTCTGGCTCGCGCCGGTCGAGGAGCGCGAGGGCGGCTTTGCGACGCTGCGCGCCGAGGACCCGATCCGGTTCTTCGAGGAGCACGAGATGCCGCCGACCGTGCCACTCCCGCGCGGTCCCGGGTACTGGGCGGTGACGCGTCACGCCGACATCCTCGAAGTGAGCCGCAACCCGAAGATCTTCTGCTCGGGGAAAGGCGCGACTTCGATCCCGGACCTGCCGCCGATGATGCTCGAGTTCTTCGGCGGAATGATCAATCTCGACGATCCTCGCCATGGAAGCCAGCGCCGGATCGTCTCGCGGGGCTTCACGCCGCGAGCGCTCTCCCGCGTCGAAGACGGCATCGATGCACTCGGTGCGAAGATCGTCGACCGGGTGATCGAACGGGGCGAGTGCGACTTCGTGAGCGAGATCGCAGCGCCGCTGCCGCTCGAGATCATCTGCGACATGATGGGGATTCCCGAGAGCCAGCGCGGGATGGTGTTCGAGTGTTCGAACCGGATCCTCGGTCTCGGCGACCCCGACTACGTGACAGCCGACGACAATCCGATCCAGGCGGCCATGCAAGCGGGCAGCGAGCTCGCTGCGCTCATGAAGGAGATGGCCGAGGCCCGGCGCCGGAGCCCCACGGACGACATGACGACGGCCATCATCCTGGCTGCGGAAGACGAGGAGGTGATGACCGATGCAGAGCTCGCCTCGTTCTTCATCCTGCTCGTCGTCGCCGGCAACGAGACCACGCGCAACGCGATCAGCCACGGGATGAAGGCGCTCACGGACAATCCGGACCAGCGCGCCCTCTGGGCGACCGACTTCGAGGGACGCGCCGCGACGGCCGTCGACGAGATCGTGCGCTGGGCCAGCCCGGTGATCCACATGCGTCGCACCTGCACCCGCGATACGGAGCTCTCCGGTGTGCCCATGAAGGAAGGCGACAAGGTGGTGCTGTGGTACGCCTCGGGCAATCGCGACGAATCCGTCTTCGGGAACCCGCACGACTTCGATGTTCTGCGCACGCCCAACGAGCACGTGGGTTTCGGAGGTCCCGGTCCGCACTTCTGCATGGGGGCGAACCTCGCGCGGCGCGAGATCCGCGTGATGTTCCGGCAGATCTTCCGACGCATGCCCGATCTCGAGATCACCGGCCCTCCCGAACGCCTGGCCTCGAACTTCGTGCATGGCATCAAACGCATGCCGTGCCGGTTCACGCCCGGGAAACCGCTCGGCGCGTAGGCTCCGAACACGCGGATTCGCTGACCCTGAAAACGTGACAACGGGGACGTTCGTTTCGATGTCCCGTTGCGCCGTGCAATTGTTTCCGAAGCGTCAAGGCTGTAGTCCGGCGCAACGGAACCCTCGTCTCGGGCCCGCTCATGACCTCCGGCGTCTCGTTCCCGATCCGGGGCGTGCAGTTCACCAACCGAGACATGCTGACGAGCCGCACCGTCGACGATGCCTTCTTCGACTTCGACGGTGATCGCCAGAATCGCGTCCGCTACGACACGCCCATGTTCGGGCCGGTCCAGCTCTCGGTCTCGGCCGGCGCCGACCAGCGGCTCGATGCGTCGTTGACCTTCGGCAGCGATTTCGATCCGCGCCCGAGCGGGGTGT
>CAYOHN010000405.1:0-3313 GCA_964403735.1 uncultured Spirochaetales bacterium
GTTCCGTTACGCCGGACGCCCGGGTGCATTGCCTCGAAGCCCTCAACCGGCGTAACGGAACTTCTGAACGAACGTCCCCGTTCTCCGCCGGCGGTTGAGAGCGGCGAGCGCCAGCATGGCCGCGCCGCCCGCCGCCGTGCTTCCGGGCTCCGGCACGAACTCGACGTGGTCGAACCAAGTCTGGTAGAGCCCGCCGGCGTCGACCTTGCTGACGACCAGGAAGACCCCGGCCAGCCGAGCGTCGAGGGGCGCCGTCAGCGAGAGCCGCTCGACGGGCTCGAATGCTCCCGTCTCGGGCGCTGGACCGGCGGTCGCGGCCGAGCCGACCAGACCCGCGTTGCAGGGCGGCTCGGAGCCGTCGTACCAGACCACCAGCGCGCTCGCCGCGCCGACGACGTCCTGGCCCGGAGGCACGCGGATCCAGGCGCGCAGGTCATACGTGGCGCCGGGCACGATCGAGACGCATTGCCGGGGGCCCGTTCCGGAGTTCGGGCTCGCACGGTCGTTGTCGATGCGCAACGAGCCCGAGTCGGGCGCATCGAGCCAATCGAAGGCGGGGTCGAAGCTGCCCACGCTGGGCAGCCAGCCGGCCCGGTTGCTGTCGAAGTCGCCGTTGACGAGCAGGCTCTGCTGGCAGACCCCGCTCGGCGGCGTCGAGCGCCAGGGCGCGACGGTGAGCGAGCCGGCGCCGGTCACGAGCGCCTCATCCCCGCTGCCCCCGCCGAGGCCCGCCGGACCACTCGGGTCGCCCCACCAGTTGCCGGCGAAGAGGACGTCGTCGCTGCCCGCGTGCTCGATGCCGACTTCGTTGTCGTCGAGGCAGTTGTCCGTCGAGTTTGCGAGCGACAGCGACTCCTCGATCAGCACACCGGTTCCGTTGTAGGCGATGCGGTTCGCCCCGACGACCTGGTCGTCGTCGCCGACGCTCTGGAATCCGGTGAGCCGCACGCCCGTATCGTTGCCGGCGGGGCGGCCCTGCGCGTCGAGTCCGATCCAGTTGCCGAGGATGCGGTTGTCCTGCGCGTTGAAGTCGCGCACTTCGAGCAGCACGCCGACGCTGCTGTTCGCGATGACGTTGCGTTCGAGCTCGTCCGAAATGCCGTCCTGGTTCGAACCGACGCGGTTGCCGGCCGAGAACTGGCGGATGTGGATGGCGGGATCCGCGCTCGGTGCCGGCGTCACGCCGTCGGCCTCGAGCCCGAACCAGTTGCCGGCGATCACGTTGGCGTCGTTCGAGTTGACGTGCACCATGGCGACGTTGGCGGGGCCGAAGACGTTGCGCTCGGCCCTGTCGTCCACGCCGTCGCCGTCGGTGCCGACGATGGCGCCTTCGGCGGCGGCCGTGATGGCCACGCCGTAAAAACTCGAGGCGATCCCGGCGCTGCGTCCCGCCGCGTCGAGGTTCAGGTGGTTGCAGTGGATCCGATGCGGGCCGGGGGATTGGATCGAGATCGGGAACCTGGGCCCGCCTCCGGGCAGACTGAGACCTCGGATCGTCGTCGGCTCCGGGGTGTCGATCCGGAAGAGCGTGTTGTCGAGGCCGTCGATCTCGATGCGCATCGACGACGGCTCGGTCTCTGTGGCGCAGACGTTCGCCGGCGCCGTGCCGACGCGCGGCTGGGTGGTTCCGTCCACTTGGGCCCCGTCGGTGATCTCCAGCAGACCCGTCACGATCGCGCAGACGCCGGCGGCGGAGCACAGCTCCTCGGGAATGTCGAAGGTGATTGCGTCCGGCCCCTCGTTCCCGTTCGCATCGAGGACGGCCTGGTGCAGGCTGCCGGGGCCGGTGGCGTCGACGTTGGTGACCGTAAAGGTGGCGGCGTGTCCGGTGGCAGCGACCAGGAGCGCTGCCGACACGAGCGGAGCGGTGTGCATCCTCATCTGGATCCTCCCCATGGCGTCCTTTCGGGGACTGCGCGAGGCCTCCGAACCCTACGCTCGCCGCGTCTTCCGGACCATGACCCGAACGGGCTACACGGAACGGTTTCCAGTGACGGAGGCCTTGGAGCCGGCGGGGACCGTTTGTGCGAAGCTCCCCCCGGATGATGGACCTCGGAATTGCGCGCGCGTTGCATGTCGTCGGTGTGGTGCACTGGATCGGTGGGGTGTTCCTGGTGACGGCGGTGCTGCTGCCGGCCGTCGCGCGGCTCGCAGAGCCCGAGCGCCGGATCGCGCTGTTCGAGGCGATCGAGGGGCGTTTCTCGCGGCAGGCAAAGGTCTCCGTGACGCTCGTCGGAGTCACCGGCTTCTACATGACCCACAGGCTGCATGCGTGGGAGCGCTTCCTCGATCTCGGCTTCTGGTGGATGCATGCGATGGTGCTTGTCTGGGCACTGTTCACGGTCGTGCTGTTCGTCGCGGAGCCGCTGTTCCTGCACGCGTGGTTCCGCCGGCGCGCCGCCATCGACGCTGCCGGCACCTTTGCCGTGATCCAACGCTTCCACTGGGTCCTGCTCACCGCGAGCCTCGTCGCGGTGGCCGGCGCCGTGCTCGGCGCCCACGGTGCCCTGTTCTGGCGCTGAGCGGCGCGTCGGGTCGTTCGCGTCTGCTGCGTGGGGCTCCGAAGCCCGGTTCCCGCGCGCCGCGCGCCTTGCTTCCCTACCTTGCACCACGCGCTGGCAGGTCCTGCCATGGCCGAGGAGGAAATGATGGAGACGTTCCGCGGGAAGATTGCCGTCGTGACGGGCGGCGGGACGGGAATGGGGCGAGAACTCGCGAAGCAGCTCTCGCGCGACGGCTGCCACGTTGCGCTGTGCGACGTCTCGGCCGAAGCGATGGCCGAGACGCAGGCGCAGTGCCAGCAGCTCGCACCGGCGAGCACACGCATCACGACGCACGAGTGCGACGTCTCCGACGAGGCACAGGTGCTGGCATTCCGCGACGCTGTCGTCGCGGCACACGCCACCGAATCCGTGAACTTGCTGTTCAACAACGCCGGCATCGGCGGCGGCGGCAGTTTCGTCACCGACGAGCGCGCCGAGTGGGACAAGACCTTCGCGGTGTGCTGGGGCGGCGTCTACAACTGCACGCGGGCGTTCCTGCCGCTGCTGATCGCGAGCCCGGAGGCGCATCTGGTCAACACCAGCTCGGTGAACGGCTTCTGGGCGAGCCTCGGCCCGCTGGTCCCACACACCGCATACAGCGCGGCGAAGTTCGCGGTGAAGGGTTTCTCGGAAGCACTGATCGCGGATCTGCGAATGAACGCGCCGCACGTCAACGTCTCCGTCGTGATGCCGGGCCACGTCGGCACGTCGATCGTGACCAACAGCGCGCGCGTGCTCGGCCGGCCGAGCCCGAAGGAGATGACGACGGC
>CAYOHN010000406.1:0-3301 GCA_964403735.1 uncultured Spirochaetales bacterium
CTGCGGTTCGTGGATCGGGGCTCTCGGGCGCGCTCCCGCACCCCGATGGGGCGGTGGCCAAGAACGCGCCGAAGCCGATGGCAACGGCGAATCTGCCCAAACGAGACATCACGCCTCTCGCGTTTCTATACCCCGCGGCGATCCGCCTCAGATCGTGCGCTTCCACTCGTGCTCTCGCGATTCGGGCGTGCGCTGTTGAAGTGTTGCGAAAGTCGTGCCGGGATCCGCACGGAGACATCTGGTCACCGCCCCGGCGGCTCCCTACGTTGCGACGGCGATGAGCGACACCGCCCGTGATCTCGCGGGCCTCGCCGCGGGCGCCGAACTCTCGCTCTACGTCCACGTGCCGTTCTGCTGGAGCCTTTGTGATTTCTGCGCATGCAACTGGATCATCACGAAGCGCGCCGAGGCGCCAGCGCGCTGGCTCGACACGGTCGAGCGCGAGATCGCGATGGCG
This sequence comes from uncultured Spirochaetales bacterium, assembly GCA_964403735.1. Taxonomy (GTDB): domain Bacteria; phylum Myxococcota_A; class UBA9160; order UBA9160; family PR03; genus CAADGG01. Next base: position 458 of record CAYOHN010000406.1, read on the forward strand.
CGCGAAGCGCTCCCGGGGACGCCGCGCGTCGTCCAGCATCACTGGGGCGGCGGCACGCCGACGCATCTCGAGCCGATCCAGATCCGCCGGCTCTTCCGCACGCTCGACGACGCGTTCCCGGCAACCGCCACGGCCGAGCTCTCGATCGAGGTCGACCCGCGCGTCGCCACCGAGGATCACGTCGAGGCCCTGCGCGCGTGCGGCTTCGGCCGGCTCTCGATGGGTGTGCAGGATCTCGATGCACGGGTGCAGGCGGCCATCCACCGCGTCCAGAGCGTAGCGGCGACGGCGGCGCTGGCGGAGCGGGCGCGCGCGGCGGGCTTCGCGAGCGTCGGCTTCGACCTGATCTACGGCCTGCCGTTTCAGACTGTCTGCTCGATGGAGCGCACGCTCGACGAGGTGATCGCCATCGCGCCGGACCGCATCGCACTGTATGGCTACGCGCACGTCACGTGGGTGGCGAAGCAACAGCGCGGCTTCGAACGCCGCGATCTGCCCTCGCCGCCGGAGCGGCTGCGCATCCAGCTCGCTGCGATCCGCAAGCTGCTCGCCGCGGGCTACGAGCCGGTCGGCATGGATCACTTCGCGCGGCCGGACGACGAACTCGCGCACGCGGCCCGCAGCCGCTCCGGCGGCGCAACCTCATGGGCTACACCACGCGGCCGGGTCTCGACCTGCTGGCGCTCGGGCCGAGCGCGGTCAGCCAACTCGAGGGCGCCTTTGCGCAGTCGCACCGCGAGCTCCCGCAGTGGGAGGACGCGATCCGCAGCGGCCGCTTCGCGACGCTGCGGGGCCATACGCTCAGCGATGACGACCGGCGCCGCCAGTGGGTGATCACCGAGCTGCTCTGCCACGGGGGAGTGTCGGCCGGCGCCCTCCGTGCGCGCTTCGACATCGGCTTCGCGTCCTACTTTTGCGCCGAGCACGCGGCGCTCGAACCGCTGGCGGAGCAGGGCCTGGTCGCGCTCGAGGACGACGGCGGCCTGCGCGTCACCCCGCTCGGCCATCTGGCGCTGCGGCCGGTGGCGATGGTCTTCGACGCCTACCTGCCCGCCCACCAGGCGGCGGCGCAACCGGTCTTCAGCCAGACCGTGCAAGAGCCGCCGCCGGGGCGGCCGGCCATCGGCCTCCGCTCAGGCGTGCGCCAGGTCGAGCTCGCCGGCGCGGACGCGCCGCTCGATCTCCATGTCGTGATCGACGTCCGAGGTCGTATTGGTCTCGTACTCGAGGATGCCGAGCTGCTCGAAGCGCCGGCGCTGCCGATCGGACAGCAGGCCGAGGCTCTTCACGTTCGGCACGATCTTCGAGAACAGCCGATAGCGGAACTGCTTGGCGATCTCCGACTGGTCGGCGTGCGCGATGCACTCCTCGGGATCGAGGCCCATCGTCTCCCAGACCTCGCGATTGGTGATGCGGTCGCGCATCAGCACGCAGGCCTCGTAGACGAAGTCCTCCCGCTCGAGGCGATCCCGCTCCGTCAGATCCTGACAGTACTCGCGCAGCGACAGCACGCCGAACGCGACGTGACGAGACTCGTCCTCCATGACCGCAGCGGTGAGATCCCGCAGCAGCGGGTTGGTGGTGGTGTCACGGATCGTGCCGAAGGCGGCCAGCGCGAGCCCCTCGACGATGATCTGCATGCCGAGGAACTTGATGTCCCAGCGCGAGTCCGTGAGAACCTGATCGAGCAGCGACTTCAGGTTGGCGTTGACCGGATACTCGTGCTGGAGCTTCTCCTGCACGAAGCGGCGATACACCTCCACGTGGCGCGCCTCGTCCATCACCTGGGTCGCGGCGTACTGCTTGGCCTCGTACCACGGCACCGAGTCGACGATCTGCGCCGTGACCAGCAACGCGCCCTGCTCGCCGTGCAGGAACTGGCAGAGCTGCCACGTGATGTTCTCGTGGCGCAGCTTCGCCTTCTCCTTCTCGGTGAGGCGATCCCACAGCGGCGTTCCCCAGATCGCGATGGCGGGATCCGGGATCAGGCCCTTCTCCGGATCCACGTCGGCCTGCCAGTCGAGCCGGATGGTGGAGTTCCACTGATCGCGCTTGGCGTTCTCGTAGAGCCGCATCAGACGCGCGCGCGTAGCGTCGTACTCCCAGTTGTACGCGAGCGTCTGCGGCACGACGAACTGTTCGATCGGCTGGTCGGGGTGCAGATGTTCGAGGACGGCCATGACGGGATCTCCTAGGACTCGGTGGGTTCGGGGTAGAGGGCGCGCGGAGAAGCGTTCGGTCCGGGATCAGCGACCCCGAGGTACGCGAGGAAGGCGCGGATCAGCTCCGCCGCCAGCTCGTCGTCGGACAACGTGAGTGCGCTGGAGCGCAGCTCGCCGAAGAGCACGGCGCTCTCGATGGTGTTGACGACCATCGTCAGCGCAAACGCCGCCGCGCGCGGCGGATTCGGGTGGCCGATCTCGGCGCGGCGCGCGAGCAAGAGGCGCGACAGGCCTTCGTTCACGTGGTGGGAGAGCCGCTCCTGCCGGGCGCGGAACTCCACGTCGCTGTGGTTGCGAACGACGAACGCGCGGATCAGCCCCTGCCGTTCCCGGTACACCGACACGAGGAACGGCACGACCGTGCGCGCGATCTCGGAAACCGTGGCGCCGGACCAGCGCACCGGATCGAGCGCCACGTCGGCGGTGGCGATGGCCTGTTCGAGGTAGCGCTCGTACAGCGCATACAGCAGCCCTTCCTTGTCGCGGAAGCGCGCGTAGAACGCGCCGACGGAGGAGTCCGCCCGGCGCACCAGCTCCGCGATCGTCGCATCCTCGAAGCCCTTCTCCGCCACGAGGCGTTCGGCGGCATCGAGCAGCCGGTCGAGCGTGTCCTGGCTACGCG
>CAYOHN010000407.1:0-3286 GCA_964403735.1 uncultured Spirochaetales bacterium
GGCGCCGAACAGGGGCACGCCGAGGAGGGTCGGGCCGAGGAGGGTCGGGCCGAGGAGGGTCGCGCGGCGGCGCTCGATTCGGCGCGGGCCGGGCGCGAAGCCATGCGGTCGTAGCCGCACCCAAGCGCCGTGGTAGCCTCGCGCGCCGATGGCTGCCACGCCTGACCCGCCGCCGCCGCACGCGCCGCCGGCGTCACCGCTCACGCCGCAATCGGACCGGGACTTCGTCGTGCGCGCGGCGCGCTGGGGAATCGTCGCGGCGCTCGCGCTCGGCGCGCTCTTCGCGCTGCTGTGGGTGCTGAAGGCGGCGCTCACGCCGCTGGTCGCGGCGTTCGTCATCGCCTACCTGCTCGATCCGCTGATCGATCGCTTCGAGGCGCGCGGGGTGAAGCGGCCACTCGCGATCTTCTTGCTACTCGGCGCCGTCGGCGTCGTGAACCTGGGCTTCTTGCTATTCGTGATTCCGCGCCTCGTGCGCGAGCTCTCGGCATTGGCCGAGCGCATGCCCGGCTACCTCGATCGCTTCGTCACGGAAGTGATCCCGCAGCTCGAAACGCGCATCGGCGTCGAGCTGCCGAAGACGATCGAAGAGGCGCTCGGGCAGTTGAGCGGCGCCGAGCTCGGCGCGCTCGCGAGCCTCCGCGACGTGCTGACCGGAACGCTCACGACGCTGTCCGGCACCGCCGGCTTCCTGATCGCGCTGCTCGTGATCCCGATCCTCGCGTACTACCTGCTGGTCGAGTTCGACCCGCTCCTGGCGCGGCTCGGCGGCTGGGTGCCTCCGCGCTACCGCAGCTACGTGTTCGAGAAGGCGCGGTTCGTCGATCGCTTGATCGCCGGCTTCCTGCGCGGCCAAGTGCTGGTCGCCGGCTGTCTCGGCGTGCTCTACGCGGTGGGCTTCTCGGTGATCGGCATCGATCTCGCCATCGGTGTGGGGTTGCTGGCGGGCGCGTTGGCGCTGATCCCGTACCTCGGCAACGCGGTGGCCGTCACGTCGGCCACCGCGCTGTGCCTGCTCCAGTTCGGCTTCGGCTGGCAGCTCGGCGCCGTGCTCGGCTGGTATGCCCTCGTGCAGACGCTCGAGGGCTTCGTGCTGACGCCGCGCATCGTCGGGCAGAGCGTCGGCTTGCACCCGGCCGCCGTGATCGTCGCGCTGCTGATCGGCGGCGATCTGTTCGGCTTCCTCGGACTGCTGATCGCCGTGCCCGCGGCGGCCGTCGTCAAGGTGTTCGCGCAGGAGGCTTCGGCTGCGTACCGGCGCTCGGAGCTGTTCGGCGACGAGCCGGCCGTGGCGGCGGAGTCCGCGGAGACGGCCGCCGCCACCGCGCCGGACCGCGGCTGAGAGGGTTGCCGGAAATCGCGAGATCGTTCGAGTGATCGAGGGCCTGGGCGGAGTCGACACCCTCCGGCCAAGGTCCTCGCCGGCGCTGGGTCGCGCCCTGCGCGAAGCGGGCAGGCGGCTGCGGAGTTTGGCCTCCGGGTGTCGACTCCGCCCAGGCGCGGGGCTTCTCGTCACTCCGGAAACCATGTGAACGCCGCTGCGCGAGACGGCCGACCAAAGAATCAGGAGCGGCGAGAGGCGCGCCGGCGGGCGAGCGTCGCCAGCGCGAGCGCTGCAAGGATTCCGGCTTCCGTGCCGGGTTCCGGCACCTCGATCGCGCCGATGTCGCATTGCACGCCGGAGACGCCGTCGCCGTTGGTCGGGCGCGGGAAGCCGCGCTGATCCATCGTCAGCGGCGTCGTTCCGTCCGGGTCGAGACAGGAGGCGAGGCCGGCGTCGATCGCCATGCTGCCCGGTTCGAGGTCATGCGTGTCCGTCGGGCCGCCGTTGTCGGCGAGCGGCCCGACCCCGGCCGACACGTTCTGCAAGTCACTCATGTGTACGAGATCGCAGCTCACGTCGTCGGAGAGGTTGTGCCCTTCGGATGTCGGCGCGGGCGTGCCGCAGTTGGGCCCGCTCGCGGATTCTGCGATCAGGGTGTGGGCCAGGACCACGTTCCCGTCTTCGTTCCGGGCGATCGCCCCGCCCATCCCGGTCGTGCCATTGGCGACGAAGCTCGAGCTGTGGATCCGCGTCGACGCGCCGGGTCCGAGCGTCGCGATCGCGCCGCCGGTGCCCGCGCCGGCCGTGTTCTCGGAGAACGTCGAGTTCACGATCTCGAGCCCGCTGCCGTCGTTGCGGATCGCGCCGCCGGCGCCCGCCGCGCCGCCGGTCGCTTCGTTGCCGACGAACGTGCAGCGCTCCACGCGGAGCGTCCCCTGCGTGACCGCGACGGCGCCGCCGCCGCTGGCGGTATTGTCCTCGAACACGCAATCGCGCAGCGTCGCGGTGCCATCGGCGAGGATCTGCAAGCCGCCGCCGACCTCGCCGGCCGGGGCGAAGCCGCCGGCGATCGTGACGCCGACCAGGGTCAGAGACGCATCCGGGGCGACGGTCAGGACCCTCGCCAAGCCGTTTCCATCGATCGTCAGCAGGTCCGCGCCGGGGCCTTCGATCGTGAGATCTTCTTCGATCGCAGGAAGCGGCCCGTCGTTCACCGGGTCGACGAAGATGGTGCCCTGCACGTCGAAGCGGATCACGTCCGCGCCTTCTCCGCGTTCGCAGCCCAATTTGTCCTCGTCGTCGTTCGCGTTCAGGATGGCTTCGTCGAGCTCGCACTCACTGAGTGTCGTTTCGAGCGAGAGCGTCGTCACAGTGATCACGCCGGCCGACGCCGGGAACGCGCCAGCGACCAGCACGACCGACGCGAGCACTGCGACACCGCCCATCGGCCGGACGCATCGGAGCCAATCGAACAAGGTGCTACCTCCAGAGGGGAGAGCCGCCGGAACCGCCGGTGGACGGCGCGCCGATGGAAGACCGGGCCGGGCGCGCACGTGCGGCGACGTGCCGCTGCGCCGCTCGCGCGGACTACTCATCGGTCACGCAGCCCTCGGACGCGGTCCGGACGCTGCGGATGAACTTCGCGAGCACGCCGCGCGTCGCCAGCAGCGGCGGCGGCGCGAAGGCCGCGCGCCGGCGCGCGAGCTCGTCGGCCGGCACCTCGAGCTCGATGCTGCGCCGCTTGGCATCGATCGTGATGCGATCGCCGTCCTGCACCAGCGCGATCGGCCCGCCCTCCTGCGCTTCTGGGACCACGTGACCGACGATGAAGCCGTGCGAGCCGCCGCTGAAGCGGCCGTCGGTGATCAGCGCGACGTCCTGGCCGAGGCCGGCGCCCATGATGACCGATGTCGGTGTCAGCATTTCCGGCATGCCCGGTCCGCCCTTGGGGCCCTCGTAGCG
>CAYOHN010000408.1:0-3286 GCA_964403735.1 uncultured Spirochaetales bacterium
GGACGGAAGGCAAGACGGTGTTCATGAACACCCACATTCTGTCCGACGTCGAGCTGGTGTGCGATCGCGTCGCGATCATCGTGAAGGGACAGATCCGCTACGAGGGGCGCATCCAGGAGTTCCTCGACGCCGGCGAGCTCGAAACCGACCTGGTGCTCGCCCGGGTGTCGGTGGGGCTTGCCTCCGAGTTGGAGGCGCAGTTCGGCGAGCTGCGTCCGTGCGGCGAGCACGTAGAGCTGCGGGTCCCGGCGAAAACGGTGGGCGACGTGTTGACGCGTTGTCTCGCCGAGGGCACGGACATCGTCTCCGTCACGCCTCACCGCGCCTCGCTCGAATCGATCTTTCTCTCGGCCGTCCGCTCTGCGGACCCGCCGTTCCGGAGTGCATCGTCATGATCTCGCCCGTTCGCGTCGCCGCTCTTGCCGCCAACACCATGCGAGAGGCGATCCGGAGCCGTGTGCTCTACACCCTGCTGTTCTTCGCCGTCCTGCTGATCGGCACCGGCGTGCTGGTCTCGACGCTTTCGTACGTCGAAGGCCAGCGGATCCTCCAGAGCGTCGGTCTCGCGGCGATCCGTCTCTTCGGTGCGGCGATCGCGGTATTCATCGGGGTCGGCCTGATCTACCGGGAGGTCGAACGGCGCACCATTTTCACGATCCTCTCGAAGCCCATTTCTCGCGCCGAGTTTCTGCTCGGCAAATACCTGGGGCTGGTGGCGACCATCTGGCTGCAGCTCGCGATCATGGCCGTGGCGTTCGTGGGGGTCTCCCTTCTGGCCGGCGCACCACTTCCGCACCAGATCGCGCTCGCGTTCCTGCTGGCCGGCATCGAGTTCGCGGTGATCGTGGCGTTCGCGACGCTGTTCTCCGCGTTCACCACGCCGATGCTGGCGTCCCTCTTCACGGCGGGGCTGTACGCAGTCGGACACCTCTCGCGCGACTTGCGGGATCTCGGGACGCGCTCGGAACTCGAGGCGGTGCGCCTGGCCTCTCGGGCGCTCTATCGCGTGCTTCCGGACCTCGAGAGCTTCAACCTGACGACCCAGGCTCTCCACGCGCTCCCGGTGCCGGCCAGCCAGGTAGCGCTCGCCGCCGTGTACGGCCTCGGCTACTGCGCGATCCTGCTCCTGCTCGGGGTGCTGATCTTCGAACGACGCGACCTCAAGTAGCGCGCGCGATCGCCGATGCAGCCCCCAGCGGTCTGCCTGGTCGGCGGAGCCGAGCGCCAACCCCCGCATCGAGCGACGCGGGCGAGCGCCGGCCCCTCGTCGCGGCGGTCCGCACCGGGAGGAAAGATTCATGCTTCGACTGATCGCCGCCCTTGCTTGCGTATTCCTGCTTGCCGCCGGCCCCGCGCACGCGCTCGAAGAGCGCGACTCGGATCGCGTGCCCGTGATGTTCGACATCTTCACGCGCGCCGCGTTCGGGATCCCGCTGACGATCCTCGGCAGCATCGCGATGGTCCCGGTCGGGTTCGTGACGGCGATCACGCGGCCGAGCGAGATCGACAAGCCGTTCCGGATCCTGGTGCTCGGTCCGGTCCGGTACACGTGGGTCGATCCGCTCGGGCACCACCCGGATCCCGGCACGCACCCGATGGTGACCGGCGCGGATCGCCGGGATCGCTACGTCGCGCGCGAGGAGCCCGCGCCGGCGCCGAGCGGGCCGCCGTCCGGGGACTACTGAGCCGAAGCTCCCATTCGCGTAGCGGCGGCGCGGTCCTCGCGCCGCGGTTGCTAGCGTGCGTCCGAGGGGGAGCGTTCTCGATCGGTTGCGGCGGGCGCTTCGAGGCGGCAGCGCGGCTTCGGTCCGCTGCTGGCGCTGCTGGCGCCGTCGCCGTCGCTCCCGCTCCGCGTGCGGCCATGATCTCCTGGGAGACCTCGGCGGACTGGTTCTGCGCGCGATCGCTGCCGGCCGCACCCGCCACGGCGAGATCGAGCAGGCCGTACGCGCCGAGCCGGGCCGGGTGCTCGAGCGGCTGATCGAGCTTCGCCTGGTCGAGCGCCTCGTTCCGGTGACCGAGAACCCCGCCCGCACTCGGCGCCGCCGCTACCGCATCGCCGACAACTTCCTCGCTTTCTGGCTCGGTCAGCTCGACCGACATCGGACGGCGATCGGGAGGGGGCTGGGCAGGCAGATCCTCCCCGTCCTGGCCGAGCAGCTCGACGATTCCATGGGCGACCGGTGGGAAGGCGCCTTCCGCCAGCACCCTCGTGCGCCTGGCCGCCGGCGGCGACCTCGGTCCCGAGATCGTCGACATCGGCAGGTGGTGGCGGGACGCGCCACCGGTGGAGATCGATGCCGTGGCCCTGGCCGGCAGGAGTCGGGAAGCGGTCCTGGTCGGCGAGGCGGAGTGGTCGCGATCCGTCGACGGCGCCGCCCTGCGAGCGGAGCTGACACGAAAGGCGGTCGCGCTCCCGAGGCTCGCCCCCCCAACTCGTCTACGCGGTCTGCGCCCGGGAAGAGGTCGCGAATCCCAACGAAGTCCTTGCGATCACGGCCTCGGACATCTTCGGGGTCAGGTCTCGAATCGCAACCGGGGTCCGCACGTTCACCGGGAGGAAAGAATCCGTCGGCCCGGGGCAAGTCGTGACCAAATTGCTGGCTGACAGGTGCCTGCAGCCGGCCGGGCCCCGCCTGGTGTTCCAAACTGACGTGGTACCATCTGGGCGTCGGAGTCGGTTTCTTCGGGGCGGGACGCGTAGGCCGGGTCCCGGCAGCTGAAGCACAAGTCCGTTACACGCCAATGCGACGGGACGTCTTGCCCCTCGAGGGCCGAGGCGTTGGTGCAGAAGGATGTACAGATGATCGATATGAACGAGATTCGGCAGTTGAGCGTAGCTGAGCGTTTGCAGCTCGTTGAGGACATCTGGGATACCATTGCCGCATCGCCGAGTGACTTGCCTGTAGGTGATGCCGAAAAGGTCGAACTCGACCGGCGGTGGGAAGCGCATCAGGCGGACCCGCAAGGAACGGCATGGCGCGACGTGGTGGAACGGTTGGCCTCGCGACGGTGATCGTAGAGCTGACTCCCGAGGCGGAAGCCGACCTGGAGGCTGCGTACGAATGGTATTCGGATAAAGGCATTGGCGTTTCCGAGGGATTCTTGCGCGCATTTGTCGCCTGTGCGTCTTCGATCGAGCGATTTCCCGAATCGTATCCGCAGGTCTTCAGACAGTTCCGGCGCTCCATCTTACGGAGATACCCGTACAACGTGTATTTCGCACCAGATCAGTCGGTCGCGTTCATCGTCGGCATTTTCCACAGCAGTCGCTCGCCGCGCGCGT
>CAYOHN010000409.1:0-3282 GCA_964403735.1 uncultured Spirochaetales bacterium
CTCGTGTTCGCGAGCAACTTCCTCGAGCACCTGCACGAAGCGGAGCTGGCGGTGCTGCTGCCACGCGTCCGCTCGGTCCTGTCCCCGCGCGGCCGGTTGGTCCTGCTCCAGCCCAACCACCGCCGCTGCGCGGATCACTCTTTCGACGATACCACGCACGTGACGATCTTCGACGACCGAAACATCACAGACCGGCTCGCGCGCTTCGGTCTGCGCGTCGTTCGTCTCGATCCGGGATTGCTGCCGTTCTCGATGAACAGTCGCCTACCGAAATCGGAGCTGCTGACGGCGCTGTACCTGCGCTCGCCGCTGCGGCCCTTGGCGGCACAGATGTACGTGATCGCGGAAGGAGCCTAGGCATGTGGGGTGGCAAGCGTGTCTCGTTGATCCTGCCGACCTTCAACGAGAAGGACTCGATCCGGCGGGTCATCGAGGAATTTCAGCACACCGGCGTGATCGACGAGATCGTCGTCGTCAACAACAACGCCGCGCCCGGCACGAGCGCGGAGGTGGCGAAGACCCGCGCGCGCGAAGTCCAAGAGCCGCGCCAGGGCTACGGCGCCGCGATCCGGCGTGGCTTCCGGGAGGTGCAAGGGGACCTGATCCTCGTCGCTGAACCCGACGGCACGTTCTGCGGTCGCGATGTCCGCAAGCTGCTGGCCTATGCCGAGGACTTCGAGGTCGTCTACGGCAGCCGGACCGTGAAGGAGTTGATCTGGGAAGGAGCCAACATGGGGCTCTTCCTCAAGTGGGGGAACTACGCCGTCGCGAAGCTCATGGAGTTCCTGTTCAACACCACGTCGCTGACCGACGTCGGCTGCACGGTCCGTTGCATCCGCCGCGAGGCGCTGCACGAACTCGATCCGCTGTTCACCGTGGACGGCAGCTTCTTCGGTCCGGAGATGATGGTGCTCAGCATCCTGCGGCGACACAAGATCGTACAGATCCCGGTGAACTACACGCGGCGCGTCGGCGTCTCGTCGGTCACCGGCAATCACTGGGTGGCCTTCGGTCTCGGCCTGCGCATGATCGCGCTGATCCTCGACTACCGGCTGCGCAGTTGGCTCGCGCCGGGCTGCTTCCGGGGCGATCCGTGGCCGGACTTCGCCGAGCCGCTGCCGGCGCTCGACCTCGTGATGGAGCCGTATGACGCCGAGGAAGAGAAGGAGCGCTGAGGGGCCCTTCGTCGCGCGCGCGGCCGGCGTTGCTAGGATGCCGGCATGACGACGATTCTCGGTGAAATCGCGCGTCTGAGCAGCCGGGAGTCGGGGCGGATCGCGACCGCGCGTGGGGAGGGTGTTGCAGTGGACTCGTCGCCGGACAAGCTCGCGGCGCTCGAGGAAGTCGTCTCAGTTCTGGACGCTCAGCATCTTCCGTACGCCTTGGTCGGAGGAGTTGCGGTGGGACTCCGATCCGGCGTGCCGCGAGCGACGATCGACACGGATCTCGCGGTCGCCACGACAGTCGATCGTGCTCGTGTCATCCGGCTGCTGACCGCTGGTGGCTTCGATCTGCGCGGCGAGTTTGCCCACACCATCAACTTCCGCCATCGCAGCGGCGAGCCCGTCCAGATCATGTTCGACACCGGCTTCGATCCGATGATCGAGCGCGCGGAAGCCGTCGCCATGGGAACTGGATCGGTTCGCGTGGTGACGACGGAGGATCTGATCGCCATGAAGGAGCGCGCCGCGAACGATCCCGCACGTCGGCGGAGCAAGGCGCTGCGTGACCTCGCCGATGCCGCGTTGCTGCGCGGTGACGTACCGGATCCCGAAGAGGGCTGGTAGCCGGTCCGAGGTCTCCAGCCGCCGGAGAGCCACTGTGCGTGCGGTGTTGGATCATCCCTTCATCGCGACATCCCCCGACCGATAGCGCGCGAGCGGCGGCGCCCCCGGCCGCACGCCGAGCTCGAACACGAGCCGGTCCGGCGCGAAGCCCCGGATCCGCAGCCGGCCGGCGTGCAGGCAGCGCTGGTGATGGAACGCGCACAAAGTGAGCAGGTTCGAGAGGTCGTTCGAGCCCTGGTGCGAGCGGAACACCACGTGGTGGTCGTGGAAGCTCATCCGCGACGAGCAGCCGGGCACCGCGCACAGGTAGCCGTCGCGCTCGAACACCGGATCGGGACGCGGCTTGCTCGGATCGCGCAGCGTCCACGTGGCGAGCGCGTGCGCGAGCATCGCCGAGAACGCTTCGCCCTCCGAGACGGCGCGCTTCGTCACGGCGCGCAGCCTCCCGCGGACCGCCTCCCGCACCGCCAGGAACAGCGACGCCACCTCCCGCGGCGCGCGCCAGTCGAGCCGCTCGGTCGCCTCGACATCGACGTCCGGCGCACACAGTTGGCGCTCGGCGTCCGGGATCGGATCCTGGGCGCGGGCGGGATCCGCGAGGCAGCGCTCGAACGCCGGGCCGTGGCCGGCGCGCAGCAGCAGCGCGCGCTGGGCGTCGGCTTCGAGTCGCCGCACCGTAACGCGCTCCGCCCACGCGACCCAGCGCCGCCGCCAGTCCGGGGCGTGGACGCTGTCGATGTCGAGCAGTAAGAGCGGCAGCAGACACTGCGCCTTCGCCCAGGACACCCGGCCCTCGCGGAAGGAGCTGCGCAGCTCCGGGCAGATATCCCCAGCGCGCTCGATGCGCAGCAGCGCGCGGGCCTTGCTCGGCGACATCCCGAGCGCCTCGGCGGCGAAGTCGGACAGCTTCCAGTACGCGTGGTCCCACTCGTAGTGGCGCGACGTGACGATCCGCAGCAGCGGAGCGATCGCCGCGTCGAGCGTCTGCTCGCGGCGGATCGCGGCGCGCAGACGGCGATCGAGCTCAAATGCGTCGGCCTCGTCGAGCCCGGCGAGCAGCGGATCGACCGGCGCCGCTTCGTCCGCCAGAGCCTCCGCCACCGGCGCGCGCACACACTTGTCGAGCGGAGGCTCGTCGCGCGCGTCGGCCTGAGCACACCGAGATGCCACCGCCTCCGCCTCTCCGAACCGCGACGCATCGATCGCCACCGCAGACAGCGCCTCCGCCGTCACCCACTCGAGCGCTTCGTCCTCGCGTAGCCGTTGGCCGGAGACGCGCTCGGCGTACTCACGGGCGAGTAGCCACTGCTCGAGTACGGCGGGCGTGCAGCGGATCGAGACGTGAACGCGCGGGGGATCCGCCTCGGCATCGAGCGTCCCCTCTGCGGGCCCGCGCACCGCCCGCACCTCCTGCTCGAGCCGCCGGATCGACAGCATCCGCGCGCGCTCGATCCAGCCCGCCTCATTCTCCGGCGTCGCCACGCGCACCAGCAGC
>CAYOHN010000410.1:0-3182 GCA_964403735.1 uncultured Spirochaetales bacterium
CGACGGTGCGGCCACGGCGATCGCCGACACTCATCTGCTTTGCGCGCGCCCGTCCCTCGACGACGGGGTTCACGGCTTCGAGGTGCGACGGGTTGCCGGTCAGCGAGAGGTGGACGCGCTGGCCCGAGCGCGTCTTGCGATCGATCGAATAGCCCTTGTGATACTTGACGTCGCCGGAGCCGAAGGGCGCCGCCACGTTCTCGATGTCCTCGAACTCGCCGAAGATCGACTCGAGGGACTTGCACAGCACGTTCGACAACACGTTCAGTCGCCCGCGGTGAGCCATGCCGATGACGAACTCGCGGACGCCGTGCCCGGGCGCTTCCTCGACCAGCGTGTCGAGCAGCGGGATCAGCGACTCCGCGCCCTCGAGCGAGAAGCGCTTCTGCCCCAGGAACTTGGTGTGCAGAAAGCGCTCGAACAGCTCCGCTTCGGCGAGCCGCTCGAGGATCCGCAGGCGGTCCTCTCTCGAGAACAGGCTGCGGTTGCGCGCCTCTTCGAGCCGTCGCTGCACCCACAGCTTGCGGCCGGGATCCTGGATGTGTGTGAACTCGACGCCGACCTTGCCGCAGTAGGTCTCGCGCAGCAGCGCCAGGATGTCCTGGAGCTTCTGCACCGGACCGCCCGGGAGGTCGCCGGCGAGGAACGACCGGTCGAGATCCTCGTGCCCGAGGCCGTAGTGGCCGGGATCGAGCTCGGGAAAGTACGAGTTTGCGTGTCCGCCGAGGGGATCGATCTGCGCGATACGGTGGCCGCGCGCGCGATACGCGTGGACCAGCCGCAGGACGCGCGCGTGCTTCTCTGCGGTCCGGCGGTCGAGGCGCCCGTCGCTGACGACTGCGGCGTCGCCGTCGAACAGCGCGGTCCAGGCCGGATCGACGGAACTCGGGTCGGCCTCGTAGCGCTGATGGATCTCTTCGACGGCGGCGGCGTTCACGCCGAAGTCGGCGAGCGGGTCGGCGCCGGTGTCCTCGAAGCGGATCGGGCGCAGGTTCGGAGGGGGCTCTGGCTGGTCGGAAGTGCCGTTGCCGGCGCGAGGTGCGGCCGGTTCCGAGTCGGCCGACGAACGGTCGGCGCTGCGGGCAGAAACAGTCTGGGAATCCATGCTCGAGGAGCCTTTCTGATCGATGAGACGGCCGACGAGCCGGCGCGACGGGGGCGGCCCGACCGCTCTGAGCGTCTGCGAGAGTGCCGGGCGTCTCTGCGAGAGCGTGCGCGCAGCGCAAGGAGTGCACTGGTCGTCGCTCGGCAGCGTTCTGCCGAATTGAGACGCTGGAACCGGGTTTCAGGTTACTCGAGTGTCATCGGCACTTCCACGCAGCTCCTGAGCACCCGGCGCCAGCGCAGCCAGTACCACGAGGCGTTCCGCGCCGCCGTTCCGAATCCCGTGAGGGACGCCCGAGGGCGCCACGAGCAGCGTCCCCGTTTGCATCGGCAACGCCCTGCCCTCGAGTAGGAACTCCCCGGAGCCGGACAGCACCAGATACAGCTTGTCCATCCCCTGATGAGCGTGGAGTGCGTGCTCCTGGCCCGGCTCGAAGGCGTTGAGGCCGACGAGCAGGCGTTCCGACTCGAACAGCGTGCTCTTCCCCATTTTGTCCGTCCGGAAGACCGCGTGCTCTTCGGGCCGAATCAGGCACGGGTGGTCCATGGGGTCCTCTCCTCTCGCCAGCGCGGTGCGCTCGGCGGTAGCTAAGATGCGTTCATGGGCAAATCTCTAGCGGATCTGGTCGGAGAGGCGCTGGCGGAGATCGAGGAGATCTCGCCGGAGGAGACGCGTCAGCTGCTCGAGCGGCCGGACCGCGACGGCTGGGAGATCCTGGACGTGCGCGAGCGGGACGAGTTTGCCGCCGGGCACCTGCCCGGCGCGCGCCTCTACCCGCGCGGGTTCCTCGAGGTGCGCGCCGACCTCGAGCATCCGAAGCGCGACCCGTGGCTCGCCGACCGCTCGCGCAAGCTGGTGCTGTACTGCGGCGGCGGCCATCGCAGCGCGCTCGCGGCACGGGCGCTGCACGAGATGGGCTTCGAACACGTGCGCTCGCTGGCCGAGGGCTGGGCAGGCTGGACGAACCGGGGCTTCCCGACGGAGACGTAGCGAGCCGCAGAGGCGGGGGAGACGGGAACGGAGACGCAGAAAACGGGGACGTTCTTTTCGTATTTCCGTTACGCCAAACGGAAGCTTCCGAATTTCCGCCAGCGTCGCTTGGCGTAACGGAAATACGAAAAGAACGTCCCCGTTCCGCTTCGGCGCCGCCTCTGCGCGCGTCACTCGCCGCGAAACACCGGTTTGCGTTTCTCGAAGAACGCTTGGATGCCCTCCCGGGCATCCCGCGTCCGTCCGGATTCTCGCTGCATGCTGCGCTCGAGGTCGAGCTGCTGCTCGTAGGTATTGTCGGGGCTTGCCCAGTAGAGGCGACGGATCCCGGCGAGCGATCGCGTGGGACCGGCAGCGAGATCGGCGGCCAGCGCCGTCGCCTCTCGGACGAGATCCTCGTCGGCATGGACGCGGTTGACGAGGCCCCAGGCGAGGGCCTGCTCGGCGGGGAGCCTCTCGCCGAGCAGCGAGAGTTCGCGCGCGCGCGCCGTGCCGATGAGTCGCGGCAACAGCCACGTGACTCCGCCGTCGGGGACGAGCCCGATCCGGCGGAATGCTTGCAGGAAGTAGGCGCTGCGGGCCGCGAGTACCATGTCGCCCATCAGCGCGAGGCTCATGCCGACGCCCGCGGCGGCGCCGTTGACGGCGCTGACGATCGGCATCCGGAGATCGCGCAAGCGCCGGAACACGGGGTGGTAGTGCGTCTCGAGCACCGAGCCGACGTCCTGGCTCCCGGCGCGCGGACCGACGCCGGCGAGGTTCGCTCCGGCGCAGAAGGCCCGGCCCTCCCCCGTCACCAGCAGACAGCGAACCGCGCGGGCAGGATCCTCGACCACATCGAGCGCGGCGAGCGTGCCCTCGAGCATCTCGGGCGAGATCGCGTTCAGCACTTCGGGGTGCGCCAACGTCAGCGTCGCGGCGCCGGCGTCGATCTCGAGTCGGATACGCGGGAACGAGAACGAATCCATGACGGCAGACTCCTCCTGGCGAGGCGGCAGGATACGGAAATCGGGCCGGCCGCGCGGGCGGTCCGAGCGCAAGCGCTGCGGTGTGCGAGTCGGCTCCCGGCAGGCTACTCGTCTGGGGC
>CAYOHN010000411.1:0-3176 GCA_964403735.1 uncultured Spirochaetales bacterium
AGCGCGCCGATCCCCCAACCGCGATGGGCCGCCGGCAGCGTCTCGCAGAGCACGACGATCGCTACGAGCACCTCCGCCTGCGTGAGCGCCCCGGCGACGAACTGCAGCGCGACGAAGCTGCGTGCATCCGGCGCGAGCATCGTGAGCCCCGTGACGAGCGTGTAGGCGACGATCGTGCCGATCAGTACGCCGCGCCGGCCGAATCGATCCGCAGCGAGCGCGATGGCGAAGGCCGGCAGCGCGCCGAGTCGCACGAAGGCCGCGAGCATCCCGAGCTGCCCCTCGGCGATGCCGAGTCCGGCCTGGATCTGCGGCAGCGCGAGCGTGAAGATCGCCCGGTCGTACTGGCCGAACAGCGTCGCGATCGAGACGAGGGCGAGGACGCGCCACTGCTGCGTCTCGAGCGCCGGCGCGCCGGTGGCGCGCACGAGCCAGTCGATCGCTCTCCGGCTCGCACTCGCGCCGCCGGGTCGTTCGACCGGGTTCCAAGCCATGCCGGGACCCTACGCAATGGCCGTGCCAGGCCTCTCCCGCCCCGTCGGCGCCGCTCCCGCCGCCCGAGCGCGCATGCGTGCAGCCTCGTCGCTGCACGTGCAGCGCTCGTGCTGCACGCGGCGAGGATCTCTACGTCGTTCTCGCGGAGCGTGCACGCGTTCGTGGAGGAACGGAGCTGGCGGCGGAACGACCGTTCCCCGATCCGTCTCGATCGCGCTTCAGCCGCGGCCGAGATCGAATGACGAACCCCGGTGAGCCCATCTTCGGGTCAGAATACGCAGCGCCCACGCCAGCGTGAAGACGCCGACTGCGCCCGCGGCTGCCGCGTCGAAGGCGAATCCGGTCGCAGCACGGACGCCGCCGGCGCTCGAGATCCACCGGTGCATCGTGGATGCGACGTGGAAGACTTGGAGGATGTTCGCGCGCCAGGCGCTCATCGTGTCGCGTGCGCTGCGCAGCGGGGGAAGCACCTCATCCGGAAGCGCTCGCACGAGCCCGGTGCGTGCGGAAGCGCCAAGTCGAAGCCCGCCGAGGTGCGCGCGTCCCGGTAGATCCGCGGAGCGCGACGTGAGGTCGCTCGTCGTCGCGAAGGCGGCAGTGCGAAGGGCGACGAAGGCCGACGACGGGGCCGTCTCGACGTCGGTGGCCGCGGCCGCGTCGGTGTGCGCCGCGATCGGAGTCGCCGCAAGGAATGCGAGTCCGCAGGCGCCGAGAATGCGGAGGGCGGTCACCACGACCGAAGCGTACTCGCTCGGACAAGAATCCGCACGTACCGCCGGACGGGGTACGCGCTTGATCCCCTTGCGCAGCCGGGAGCCGCTCGGATGGAGGCCGAGGGATCGCCGATGTAGCCTCCCCGTTCTCCGCGCGCTGGATCGAAACGACTGGAAGCGCGGGCAGCTGCGGTGGCGCGACACATCATGAGCGGGAGTGACGGCGTGTGGAAGCGAATTTCTCGACCCTTTGAAGATCGTCCTGCCATGGCTGTTCGATCCGTGTTGCGTTGGCTGACGATCGGAATCCTCGCTCTGACGATGGGTCCCGAGGAGAGCCGTGCCGTCTGCGGTGACTTCGGACGACCCGATGGCACGGAGATCGTCGAACTCGAGACGAATCTCGGATCGATCTGTCTCGAACTGCTGCGCGAAGACGCGCCGGACACGGTCCAGAACTTCGTCAACTACGTGGAGGACGGCGACTACGACGGGACGGTGATCCATCGCTCGGTTCCGGACTTCGTGATCCAGGGCGGCGGCTTCAGTCCCGCTGGCGGGGCTCTCGTGCCGATTCCTCGGGATCCGCCGGTGATGAACGAGCCGTGCGAGGCGACGGAGTTCTTCGGCATCGGTCCGAATGGCCAAATCATCTTGATCTGCCCCGAGCGAGGCAACGAGCAACGCACGGTGGCGATGGCAAAGATCGGAGGGAACCCGGACAGCGCGACGAGCCAGTGGTTCATCAGCCTGGAGGACAACCGCTCGATCCTCGACCAGCAGAACGGGGGCTTCACGGTCTTCGCGCGCGTGCTCGGCGACACGTTCGGTGTGGCGGAGGACATCGCGGCGCTCCCAATCGCAGACGACGCCGCTGGCTACTTCCTCGCGCCCGGCTTCGGCACGGCTCTGGGCTCGCTGCCGCTGCTGGCGGAAACGCCAGCGCTCGCCGCGCCCTTCGGCTGCTGGGATCCCGGTGACCTGAGCATCATCGTGGACGATCCGGGTGGAATGAACCCGATGTTCACGTTCCTCCCCGACCCGGAGAACGGCTTGGAGTTCTTTCTCTCGAACGCCTGCGGGGTCCAGATTCCGCGCGGGACCTTCAGCGCGGATGCGGGGCCCGCGACCTGCCCGAATCTCGACATCCTGGGCGTGGCCGTGACCAGCCCCGTGACGCTCGGCGCCCGCTTCGATCCGGCGAACGACAACGACTTTCTGCAGTTCGAGTTCTCCTGCGAACAGGCGCAAGAAGCGCTTGCGCAACGGGTGCTCTGGCAAGCCGACCTGCGCGAACGCATGCAGCCACAGCTCGTCGTCCTAGATCGGGCCACGTTGCGGGTCGTGCCGGAGCCCGGCGACACGTTGGCAGGGATCTTCGCGTTCGCCGTCCTCGGGATCGTGAATCACGCGCGCCGAACTCGGCGTAGGGAGCGCGGCGCGGTCCCGAAGGAGGCCGAGCGCGAGGAACCGCGGTGGCGGAGAAACGAATGAGCGCGCGGCCGCGAGAGGCGAAGCCAGCCAAGGCGAAGGCGGCGCAGCGAGAGGTTGCCAGCCATGCGGCCCCGACGCTGCGCTTCCTCGGTGCGGCCGGCACCGTCACGGGCAGCCGCTTTCTCGTGGAAAGCCCCAAGGCGCGGGTACTCGTCGAGTGCGGGCTGTTCCAGGGGTTGAAGGAGCTGCGGCTCCGGAACTGGGAGCCGTTTCCGGTGCAGGCGCGCAGCCTGCACGCCGTGGTGCTGACGCACGCGCATCTCGATCACTCGGGGTACCTGCCGGCGCTGGTCCGGCAGGGCTTTCGCGGGCCGATCTACTGCACGGCCAACACGGCGGCGCTGTGCCAGATCCTGCTGCCGGACGCGGCGAAGCTGCAGGAAGAGGACGCGGCGTACGCCAATCGCAAGGGCTTCTCGCTCTCCCTTTCGCGGTCATTGATCGTTTGAATCATTACGTCGAACTCATGCTTCA
>CAYOHN010000412.1:0-3174 GCA_964403735.1 uncultured Spirochaetales bacterium
CGACGGCGAGGACGTGACGGCGCTGTTCACGCCGGGCGGGCCCGGCCTCGTGGGATCGATCCCGGTACCGCTTCCCGGCGGCCATCGCATTTCGGTGACGCGACCTCTCGCTTTCCTGTCGTTTCCATCGCTCACGAATGGCTTGCTCTTCGACTCGCCGTCCGCCGCCCCTGCCGTCGTTGCGATCGAACCTCCCCCCGGAAGTGACGCCGTGCCCCGGGGTACGTGGCTGCGCTTCCGGCTCGCCGAGCGCGCGAACGAGTCCGACCTCGCAGGCTTCGGCTTCGGCATCGCGTGCGACGGCGCGGCGATCGAACGCGAAGCCCATGCCCTCGCGGACGGCACGCTGGTGCTGAATCCGTCTCCGGCCCTACCGGGCGGCACGGCGTGTCGCGTCGCCTGGCGCGCCGACGACGGATCGATCGACGAAACGACGTTCACCGTCGCGCCGGAGGCGGCAGGGGAACCTGCAACGGTGTCGTACGACCGCACGGGACCCCTCTCCCTCTCGCCGTTTCCGGACGACTACTGGCTGATCGACGATCCCGGTCAGCCGAGCGGCAAGCGCGTCGCGCTGCCGGCTCCGCCGTTCGAACAGGCGCTGCAACGGCAGGCCTTCGCCGCCCTCGCCGGGCTGGTCGGCGAAGTGGATGGCTGGAGCCGGCAGACACCGATCGTGATTGCGCTCTCGCACGCACTGGACGCGTCGATGATTCCCGCGGACCCGGTCGCCTCCGGGGACCCGCTGACGCCGATCGCTCTCGTCGACGTCGATCCCGCGAGCCAGCAGTACGGGGACAGGATCCCGTACCGGCTGTTGGCGCGCGCGGATCCGCGACCGGGAGGCGGATCCGATCACGCGGCGATCGTGTTCCCGACGATCGACCTGCGCGAGCGAGGCCGATACGCGCTGGTCTTCACGCGTCAGGCCTTCGCGTCGGGAGAGCCGGGGCGCAGCTTCGGCCCCGCCCCGCTCTTCGAAAGCGCGCTGGCCGAGCCCGACGACGGGGACGACCTCGAGACGCAGCGGGTGCGCGACGCGGTCGGCTCGGCACTCGAAGCCGTCGCCGCGCTCGACGACGTGCCGATCCCGCGCGAGGACATTGCCCTCGCGCTCTCGATCTCGATCCGCACGCAGCCGACGGCAGATGATCTCGTGCACGTAAAGGAGATGGCGCTGGCCGCGCCGCCGCCCGAACTCGTGCTGCCCGACGTGACCGTCGATCCGTGTCCGACGCCGGGAACGTTCTGCATCCGGCTGATCGGCAATCGGGCGGTCGAGGCCCGCGGCTTCGTGCAGCTCCCGGCGTTCCGCACGACGACCCAGGGCTTCGACCGCGATCCCCTCACCGGCGCCCCGCAGCCGACCGGACTCGATCGAGTTCCGCTCGTCTTCACGCTGCCACGCGCGGCCCTCGACGGGCCGGTGTTCCCGGTGATGTATCAGCACGGAAACCCGGGATCACCGAACGAGCTGCTGGGCTCGAACAACGAGCAGATGGACGACGCGGGGCTCGCACTCGTGGGCTTCCAGGATTCGCTGAACCGCGAGCTCGGGCAGGACGTCGAACTCCAGGTGTTGTCGATCTTCTTCTCGCTGCTCGTGAATCGGCAGATGCCCGAGTACTGGCGACAGACCGGTGCCGACCAGATCTTCTTCCTGCGCGCGATCCAGGGCATGACTTCGCTCGATCTCCTGCGTGCCGGGCCCGACGGCGAACCGGTGCTCGGACGGGACGGAGAGCCGGAGATCGATCCGTCGATCATCTTGTACAAGGGCATCAGCGAAGGCGCGAACAATGCCCAACGCTTCCTGCCGTTCGCACCGGAGATCCTGGCCGCCGAGGCCACCGTCGGCGGCGCGCGACTCGGAGAGACACTGATCCACCAGTCGGCCGACCAGATTCTCGCGCAGATCGGTGGACTCATGCCGGATCTCCGCCCGGTGGATCTGTGGGTCGGCCTTTCGCTGTTCCAGGCCGGCTTCGATCCGCAGGACGGCCACACGTATCTACGTCACCTGTACCGGGAGCCGCTGCTGCCGTTCGCGGGCTCGAGCGACGTGACGCCGCCGAGTACGATCTGGACCGAAGGAATCGGCGACTCGCTGGTCCCGAACAACGCCAGCCGGGCGATGGCCGCCGAGCTCGGAATTCCGCACGTGCGGCCGGTGGCCGTCGCGCTGCCGACTCTCGAACAGGTCGACGCGCCGCTGGCCGGCAATCTCGCGCCCGGAGTCACCGCGGGCTACTTCCACTTCGATCCGTTCACGACGCCGGACTGCATCGCCCGCGGCCACTTCGAGGGGCACTTCTGCCCGCAGTCCAGCGCGGAGGCCAAGGCGCAGCGCCTGCACTTCCTGCTGACGGCGCTCGACGGCGAGGCCGAGATCATCGATCCGTTCTGACGGCGGTCAGCTGGCGGAGTAGCCCAGTACGGCCTTCACCTCGAGGAACTCCTCGAAGCCGAAGACGCCCCACTCGCGGCCATTGCCGGACTGCTTGTAGCCGCCGAACGGCGCCGCGAAATCCGCGCCGGCTCCGTTCACGTGCACGTTTCCGGTGCCCAGCCGCGCCGCCACCCGGCGGGCGCGTTCGAGATCACCGGAGCTGAGGTAACCGGAGAGTCCGTACGGGGTGTCGTTGGCGATCCGGATCGCCTCCTCTTCGTCGCGGTACGGCAGGATCGACAGCACGGGGCCGAAGATCTCCTCGCGGGCGATCGTCATGTCGTTGCGGACGTCGGCGAACACGGTCGGGCGCACGTAGTAGCCGCGCGTGAGGCCTTCGGGCCGGCCCGTGCCGCCGGTGACCAGCGTCGCCCCTTCGTCGATGCCGGTCTGGATCAGACCCTGGACCTTGTTCCACTGGGCCTCGCTGACCACCGGCCCGATCGTCGTGCCCTCGGCGAACGGATCGCCGACCTTCACGGCCGCCGCCGCCGCGCGCGCGATCTCGACGGCCTCGGCGTGACGACTCGCCGGAACCAGCATGCGAGTCGGCGCGTTGCACGACTGGCCCGAGTTGAGGACGCAGCCGCTGACGCCGCCGCCAATGGCCTTTGCGAAGTCCGCATCGTCGAGGATCACGTTGGCGGACTTGCCGCCGAGTTCCTGCGCCACGCGCTTCACGGTCTCGGCGGCGGCCTTGGCGACGAGGATCCCGGCGCGCGTCG
>CAYOHN010000413.1:0-3148 GCA_964403735.1 uncultured Spirochaetales bacterium
GATCTCACGGAGGCCAGCGTTCGGCGCCCGTGGTTGACCGTGATCCTGGGCCTCGGGCTCACCGCGGTCCTGCTGGCCCAGGCCGCTCGCCTCGAGAGTGAGGTGGGGTACGCGGCCTACTTCGGCCCCGATGATCCCGCCGTCGAGCGGCTGTCGGACTTCTTCGAGGAGTTCGATAGCGGGTTGCACGTGCTGGTCGTGTTCGGCTGTCCGGGGAGTGCGATCTGCGCTTCGATCAAGGAGCAGCGGGCGCTCGAGTTCATCGGAAACCTACAGGGCGAGCTCGATCGGCTCGGCAACGTGCGGCGCACGCAGAGCGTCCTGAATGCACCCATCGTCGTCGGTCCGCTCGAGACGCGGACGATTGCGGAGCGTTCGGCGGATGGGCCCTACGCGCTCGTTGACGATTGGCCGGCGCTCGTGGAGCGATCCGTCGGCGAACCGTTCCTCGCGAACGTGGTCGTGTCGTCGGACGCAACGACTGCGGGGATCATCGTCGAGCTGCAGTCGCTCGACAGCCAGCCGGTGCGGCGGGTGGTGCACGAGATCCTCGACCTGATGCCCCGCTACGAGAAGGAGCTGGGGGCCGAGATCTACGTCGCGGGCGATCCGGTCTGGACGGTCGTGGCGGACGACGATCTCGATGCCGACTCTCGCAATCTGACGATTCTGATGTTCGTCCTGATCCTCGTGATCCTGTGGGCGTTCTTTCGTGATCCCTGGCTGACACTTCTTCCGGTTCTCTCGGTGGCCGGCCTCACCATCGCGATCCATGGCGTGATCGCGCTGCTCGCAATTCCCATGACGACGATCCTCGCGGCGCTACCGCCGATCCTCGTCGTCATCGCCATCACTGCGTCGATCCACCTGGTCACGGCCTTTCTCCGCTATCCGGACCTGGAGCCGGCGCACGCGCTGGTGAAAGCCGCCGAAGAGGTCGGCCCTGGCTGTCTCTGGGCGGCGGCGACCACTGCCGCTGGCTTCGGCTCGTTCCTGCTGAGTGACCTCGCGAGCTTCCGACATCTCGGCCTGAGCGCTGCGATCGGTCTCGTGCTTGCCTTTCTCGGGACGTTCACGCTGCTGCCGGCACTCCTCTGCCTGCGTCCGCCGCGGACGCGAGGGCCCGATCGGGCGCGGATGGCGGTCATTCGCGAGGTGCTCGCCGCGGCTGGCAGCGCGGTGACGCGTCGGCCGACCTTCGTCCTCGTCACCGGCGGCGTGCTGCTACTCGGGCTCGCGGCGGGAATCCCGCGCCTCTACTACGAGGTGGAGTTCGGCGACCAGTCCCTCGTGCTCCGCTCCGTTCGCTTCATGGAGGCGAACTTCCGGAAGCCGATGACGACGGAGCTCGTCTTGACGGTTCCGGAAGGCAAGCGGATCTACGACGAGGAAAGCCTGCGGCTCCTGCAGCGGCTCGAAGGGTACTTCGAGGGCGAGCCGAGCAGCGGCATCGCGTGGAGCTTCCTCGACTTCCTCGACGAGGCCTATCGCATCGACCACGGGCGACGAGCGTCCGACTTCGACGAACTCGTCCAGGCGGCGCCGGCGCGCATGCCGATCGTTGCTTCGTACGACGGCCTGTCGGCGTTCTGGAGCGAGTCCACGGCCGAGGCGCGCGGGAGCGAGCGGGTGTATCTCGATCGCGCGCGGATCTCGGTCCATCGCAGCTGGCTCAATGGAGAGGACCAGCTTCCTTACGTGGAGCGGCTGCGGGCGTTTCTCGAAGACGTGAATCGCGACGTTGGGCCGAGTGGCTATGCGGTCGAGCTCGAGGGCGGGCTCGAACTCGCGGCTCTGGCGGAACAGCGCATCCGCGATACGCAATGGCGAAGCTTCGGGACGGCCTTCGTTGTCGTGGCGGTGACGCTGGGCGCGCTCCTGTGGTCCAGTCCCCGGCTCGCGGCGCTCGGGACCGTGGTCAACGTACTGCCGGTGATCGCACTGCTCGGCCTCATGGGCTGGGCCGGGATCGCAGTCGATCCCGCCAACACGATGGTCGCGGCCGTCCTTCTGGCGATCGCCGTCGATGACACGATCCACGTCTCGCTGCGCTATCAGCGAGAGCGGTCTGCCGGCGCGACGCGCGTCGCGGCCGTCTCCACGACCCTCGCCACGGTTGGCGAAGCCGTCGTCATCACGAGCATCTGTCTCGCGCTTGGCTTCGCCGTCCTGATGTTCTCGCGCTGGGGCGGGCTCGTGTCCTTCGGTCTTCTGGCGAGCCTCGGCATCGTGATCGCTCTGCTCGCGGACCTCCTTCTCCTGCCGGCTGCGCTGCTGCGGCGGGAGAACAGGAAGGTGTAGAGATGCCGTCGTGGTCGTCGCTGAGGCCGTGGCTCATCGTGGCAGCCGTCGCGCTGCCGGGGGCCATCGTCTGGCCGTCAGCGGACCGGCTCATCGGCGAGGCGCGCGGACTGACTGCGCCGATCGACGGCTCGCTTCGCGTTCCCTTCGGCGTCGTATTCCTGCTCGGCACGAGCCCTGACTTCGAACCCCACGATCGGATTCTCGACCTCGCGTTCGCGGGTGATGAACACGCGGTGTTTCCGCGCGACCGAGACGAGCTCCTCGCAGCCGTCGAGCGAGATCCCGCCCGCGACATCGTGCTCCGCGTCGCGCGTGACCGCGAGATTCTCACAGTCCCGGCCGTCCGCAGCACCGGCGTGGGCTGGCAAGCGCTAACCCGAAACTGGCCGCTGCTCTTCCTCAGCGCGGCCTTTCTCCTCTTCGCCCTGACGATCCTGATCGGCAGCCGACACCCCGTCGCGCCGCCGCTCTTCGCGGTCGCCTGGTGTGCCGGTGCCGGGCTGCTTTCGCAGATCGATCTTCTCCTCCCGGAGGATCCCGGTCTGCACGGGATCCCATCGCTCCGCTTGCGGCTCGGTGTCATGGCGCTCACGCTCCTGCCGGCAGCCATCCTCCACCTCGCCATGCGTTTCCCGGTGGTGGCTCTCCGCTTCCGCTCTCCCGCGATCGTGGCGGTGCCCTACGTCTTCTGGCTGTTCCCCGCGGTGATCGCACAGCTTCGGATCGAGGACGCGACGTTCCTGAACGCTCTCGAACGGATCTCGATCGGCGCCAGCTTCGTGGGCTCGGGCATCCTGGCGGTCGCGAGTCTCACGTCCATCCGGGGCATGACGCCGATCGAGCG
>CAYOHN010000414.1:0-3136 GCA_964403735.1 uncultured Spirochaetales bacterium
TTCTTTACGGCTAGCCGCCGAGCCGCTCTTCGGCGAGGCGGCGGGCGAGGGGACCGTCGACGGTGCCTTTGTGGGCCTTCATCACGGCGCCCATGACGCGGCCGACGTCGCTGGGGGCGGCGGCGCCGGTCGTGGCGATCGCCTCCTCGACCCAAGTCCGCGTCGTGGCCTCGTCGGCCAGCGCCGGCAGGAACTCTTCGAGGATCGCGAGTTCCGCGCGCTCGGCGGCGGCACGCTCGGGGCGGCCGGCGCTCTCGAAGGCCTCGATGCTCTCACGGCGCTGCTTGGCGAGCCGGCGCAGGACCTCCGTCGACACCTCGTCGGAGAGCGTCTGCGCATTGTCCTTCTTCATCTCGACGAGGAACGCCGCGCGGATCGCCCGCAGTGCCGTCAACCGGTCGCTGTCGCGCGCCTTCATCGCCTCGGAGAGACGTGCCGTCACGGTCTGCTCGATACTCACCTTCAATGCTCCCGCAGCTCGAGGCGGCCGATCTGGTTGCGGTGCACCTCGTCCGGTCCGTCGGCGAAGCGAAGCGTTCGCGAGTCCGCGTAGAAGGCGGCGAGCGGGAAATCTGCGGAGAGTCCGGCGGCCCCGAAGGCCTGGATCGCTCGGTCGAGGACACGCAGTGCCATCGACGGCGCCGCTACCTTGATCATCGCGATCTCCTTGCGCGCCGCCTTGTTCCCGGCCCGATCCATCTTCCAGGCTGCTTGCAGCACCAGCAGCCGCGCCTGCTCGATGTCGATCCGCGACTCGGCGACGCGCTCCAGCGTCACCGTCTGCTCGCCGATCGGCTTGCCGAACGCGACGCGCTCGCGCACCCGCTTGCACATCAGATCGAGCGCGCGCTCGGCCTTGCCGATCAGTCGCATGCAGTGGTGGATGCGGCCCGGACCGAGGCGCCCCTGCGCGATCTCGAAGCCGCGGCCCTCGCCG
Source organism: uncultured Spirochaetales bacterium (assembly GCA_964403735.1). Taxonomy (GTDB): domain Bacteria; phylum Myxococcota_A; class UBA9160; order UBA9160; family PR03; genus CAADGG01. The sequence continues at coordinate 938 of CAYOHN010000414.1, forward strand.
AGGATCAGGTGGTCCGCGGGCACCCGCACGTCCCGGAACTCCAGCTCGGCGTGACCGTGCGGTGCATCGTCGTAGCCGAACACGGTCAGTGGACGCACGATGCGCAGCCCCGGCGTGTCGCGCGGCACCAGGATCATCGACTGCTGCTCGTGCCGTGCCGCCTCGGGGTTGGTGCGGCCCATCACGATGAAGATCCGGCAGCGCGGGTCCGGCGCGCCGGTGATCCACCACTTGCGGCCGTTCAGGACGTAGAAGTCGCCCTCGCGGCGGATCTCGAGCCGGATGTTCGTGGCATCGGACGAAGCCACGTCCGGCTCGGTCATCGCGAATGCGGAGCGGATGCGGCCTTCGAGCAGCGGCACGAGCCATTGCTGCTTCTGCGCGGCAGATCCGTACTTCGCCAGCAGCTCCATGTTGCCGGTATCCGGAGCCGCGCAGTTGAAGAGTTCCGGAGCGAGAAAGGATCGCCCCATGATCTCGCACAGCGGCGCGTATTCGAGATTCGTGAGCCCGGCGCCCCACTGCTCGGTTTCCGCGGACTCCGGATGCGGCGGCAAGAACAGGTTCCAGAGCCCCTGGGCGCGCGCCTTCTCCTTCAGCTCTTCGAGCAGCGGAGGCGGCACCGCCCAGCGAGCCGGCGCTTCTGCGAGCCACGTTTCGAAGCGGGACTCATTCGGGTAGACGTGCTCGTCCATGAAGGCCGCGAGCTGGCGGCGCAGGCCCTCGACCTTGTCCGAATATGCAAAGTCCATCGAGTCGCGTTCCTCCCGCGCGGCGCGAAATCCGCCGCTGCCGAACCGACGGATTCTACCCGCCGTCGTCGCATGCGTCGCGTCGGACGCTAGGATGCAAGCGATGACGGACTTCGCCGCTGCCGACGAGCTGCTGCGCACGATCTCCGCTGATCGCAGCGTCTCCGTGCGCGTGCTGTCGGCGACGCATCTGGTTCGCGAAGCCGCGCGTCGTCACACGACGTCGCCCACCGCGACGGTCGCGCTCGGGCGGGCGCTGATGGGCACGTTGCTGCTCGCCAGCGAGGCGCAGGACGGCGAGCGAGTGCAGGTCCGGATCCGCGGGGACGGCCCGCTCGGCTCGATCCTCGCGACGGCGTCGAGCGAGGGCGACGTGCGCGGCTACGTCGTCCGTCCCGACGCGCAGGTGCCCCCGCTCGAAGATCGCTTCGATGTCGCTGGCGCGGTCGGGAAGGGCACGCTTTCGGTCGAGCGAAACCATCCGTCGTGGAAGCAGCCCTACAGCGGCATCGTGCCGCTCGTGTCGGGGGAGATCGCGCGCGACTTCGCGCAGTACCTGCTCGACAGCGAGCAGAAGCCGTCGGCCGTCGCGCTCGGCGTGCAGCTGGGCGCCGCGGGTGACGTGGTCGCCGCCGCCGGCTACCTCGTCCAGGCGCTGCCCGGAGCTGCCGACGGGACGCTCGACGCGCTCGAGCGTCGCGTCGACGCACTGCGCGGGCCCTCGGCGCTGCTGCGCGGCGGGACCTCGGCCGAGGGGCTGCTCGACCGGCTGGTCGGCGGCCTGGGAATGGACGAGGTCGCGCGGGCGCAGCCGCGCTTCGCATGCCCGTGCAGCGATCGCCGAGTGCTGGCGGCGCTACTGCTGCTCGGCGCCGAGGAATTGCGCCAGATCGCCGCGAGCGGCGAGACCCTCGAGGTGCGCTGCGCGTTCTGCGCGGAGCTCCGGCGGATCGCCCCGGAGGCCATCGCACGGCTCCTCGCCTGAACCGCATTCCGGGCAATGGACATGAGGCCTGCTAAACCTTCCGGAAACCGCGTGCAGCGCGCGCGACGCAAAGGAGGGTTCGTCATGGTGCGACGCGTAATTCGGATCGGAGCTCGGATCGGAAGTCTCGTGTTGGTGTTCGGAGCGGGCTACCTGGTGGCGACGGTGACGCAGCCGGCGGCCGAGGCCCAGGTGGGCGAACTCGGCAAGCAGGCGCTCGAGCAGGCCACCGGCGGCGGCGGCGCGCTCGGCACTGTGGCGGAACTCGGGACGACGATCACCGGACTCCAGGAGAACGTGACCGAGCTCCAGGGCCACATCGATACGCTGAACAAGATCAAGGCCGCGCTCGGCGGCGGCTGATCACGCCATCCCGAGGCGCCGCGCGCAGTCCCGGAGCAGCTCTCGATCGCTCTCGGGACGGCGCGGCGCCAGCGGGTGGATGGCGTCGCTGGCGAGCCC
>CAYOHN010000415.1:0-3134 GCA_964403735.1 uncultured Spirochaetales bacterium
TGACGAACGAACCCGGCCCCTTGGTTGACGGCTCACGCCGCGAGCTGCTCCAGCAGCGAGTGGGCCGTTTCGAACAGCGTCGCCGGGTCGCGTGCACCGTGTGGCACCGGCGCGTAGATCCGGTGATTCGGCGCAACGCGGATGCCTGCGCTCGGGTGCGTCAGCAGGTTCACGAGCCGGCGCGGGTCGATGCGGGTGCTCTCGGCCGCGGTCAGCATGATCTGATCTCCGGCCAGATCGACGGCTGCGACGCCGAGCCGCCGGGCCGCGATCTTCAGCCGGATCACCGCCAGCAGGTTCGCGGCGTCGTCCGGGCACGGACCGAAGCGGTCCAGCAGCTCGTCGCGGATGCGATCCACGTCGCTGTCGTCCGGCGCCGACGCGAGCCGCTTGTACAGCACCAGCCGCTGGCTGACGTCCGGGACGTAGTCGTCGGGGAGCCGCGCCGAGACCGGGAGCCGGATCTCCGGATCAACCGTCGCCGTGCGCGTGTTGCCGCGCAGCTCCTCGATCGTCTCCTCGAGCAGTTCCATGTAGGTATCGAAGCCGACGGCGGCGATGTTCCCCGACTGCGCCGCACCGAGCAGGTTGCCGGCGCCGCGGATCTCGAGATCCAGACTCGCCAGCTTGAAGCCACTGCCGAGCTCCGTAAAGGACTGGATCGCCTCGAGCCGCTTGCGGGCGTCGTCGCTGAGCGTGCGCTCGCTGCCGCGCACCAGTAGGTAGCAGTATGCCCGATGCGCGCTGCGTCCGATCCGCCCGCGCAGCTGATAGAGCTGCGCCAGGCCGAAGTGATCGGCGCGATCGATCAGCATCGTGTTGGCGCGGCTGATGTCGAGGCCGCTCTCGATGATCGTCGTAGAGAGCAACACGTCGGCGTCTCCGTGCAGGAAGCGCAGCATGCGCGCCTCGAGCTCCCGCTCGCCCATCTGCCCGTGGGCGACGACCACGCGCGCTTCGGGTACCACGCGCGCCAGCAGATCGGCGATCTCGCCGATCGAGTGCACGCGGTTGTGCACGAAGAACACCTGCCCGCCGCGCCGCAGCTCGCGCAGGATCGCCTCGCGGATCAGCGACTCGGACCAGCGCGCGAGCTGAGTCCGGATCGCCAGCCGATCGGCCGGCGGCGAGTGGATCACCGAGAGGTCGCGCAGTCCGGCGAACGCGAGCTGGAGCGTGCGCGGAATCGGCGTCGCCGTCAGCGTCAGCACGTCGACGGTCTGGCGCAGTCGCTTGATTCGTTCCTTGTCGGCGACGCCGAAGCGGTGTTCCTCGTCGACCACCAGCAGCCCGAGGTCGCGGAACTCGACGCGCTTCTGCAGCAGGCGATGCGTTCCGACGACGATGTCGATGGCACCGCTGCGCAGCCCCTCGAGCACTCCCGCCGACTCCTTCGGCGTGCGAAAGCGCGACAGTGAATCGATGTGCACCGGGTAGCCGGCGAAGCGCTTGCGGAACGTCTCCTCGTGTTGCGTACACAGCACCGTCGTCGGGACCAGGACGGCCACCTGCTTGCCATCCATCGCCGCCCGGAACGCCGCGCGGATCGCCACCTCCGTCTTGCCGAAACCGACGTCCCCGCAGACGAGCCGGTCCATCGGCTTCGGCCGCTGCATGTCCGCCAGCACGTCCTCGATCGCGGCGTGCTGATCCGGCGTCTCCTCGAACGGGAACGCGGCCTCGAACTCTTCGAGTTGGCGATCCCGCGGCGAGAAGCCGAACCCCTCGGCCAGCTCGCGCGCCGCGTGCAGGTTGAGGAGCTGCCGCGCCATGTCGCGCAGGGAACCCTTCACCTGCTTGCGCGTCTTCTCCCAGCTCTGCCCGCCGAGCCTGTCGAGCTTCGGCGCGTGACCCTCGGCGCCGACGTAGCGCTGCACCAGGTGCAGCCGATACACCGGGACGAAGAGCCGATCCCCGCCCTCGTACTCGAGGCGCAGGAACTCGCCTTGGAGCTGCGGCCCCGCGCCGCGCAGATCGAGCGCGACGAGCCCGCGGTACACGCCGATCCCGTGCTCGACGTGCACCAGCGCGTCGCCCGGCTGGAGCTGCGCGAGCCCCTCGATCGCCGCGGTCTCCCGGATCGATCCGTGATGGCGACGGCGCTCGCGGGCGCCGAACAGCTCCTCTTCCGTGAGCAGCGCGAAGCGGTCCGACGGGAGCACGAAGCCCTCGGAAACGTCCGCGACGCGGATCTCGATGCTGCCGGCACGCCCCCAACGCGCGCCCGGCCGCGCATCGCGCGCGAGCTTCGGCGCCAGGCCGTACTCCGTGAGCAGTTGGCGGATCCGCTCGGCGCCCGACAGCACCGGCGCCGTCAGCACGACGCGCCAGCGCTCGCGCCCCCAGCGCTCGAGCGCGGTCACCAGCGGCAGCAGCGCGGCGTCGCCCGCGCGGGCGCGGGTGAGCTCGCGGCGCAGCTCCTCGTGCCCGGCGCAGCGCAGCGCCAACCGCGGCGCGCCACTCTGGTCGGCGACATCGAGGCGTTCGATCGACACCGGACGGCGTTGATCGAGCGCCTTCTCCACGGCGTCCGGCGCCAGCAGCAGCGCGTCGGGTGGCGCCGCCGGACGCCGCGCCTCGAGCGCAATCGCGTGGCCGTGCGTTGCCTCGTCGGCGAAGCGCGCGAGGCGATCCCGGCACGCCTCGGGCTCGTCGATCAGCAGCAGCGCGTCAGGCGGCAACCAGTCGAAGACCGTCTCCTGCGCCGACTGGATCCACGGCGCCAGAGACTCGGCGCCCGGCGGCAGGTGTCCGCGCAGCAATCCGTCCAGCAGCGCGTCGATCTCGCTTGCCGCGCCGCCCGCCGCCTCGGCCTGCCGCCGGATCTCGGCACCGCGGTCGATCAGCAGGCCGCGATCGATCAACAGCTCACGCGGCGGCGGCGCGGCCACGTGCGCGAGCCGCTCCTGCGAGCGCTGGCTGGCCGCATCGAACTCGCGAATCGATTCGACGTCGTCGCCCAGCAGCTCCACACGCACCGGCCGGCGGCGATGCGGCGGGAAAAGATCGACGATGCCCCCGCGCACCGCCAGCTCGCCGCGCTCTTCGACGAGCGGCATCCGCGCATAGCCGGCCGCGCCCAGCTGTTCCAGCACTGCGTCGCGGTCGATCGTCTGGCCGACTTCCAGGTGCAC
>CAYOHN010000416.1:0-3081 GCA_964403735.1 uncultured Spirochaetales bacterium
AACTTTTCCCGTTCGGGAAAAGTTGACGAACGAACCCGGCCCCTTGGTTGACGGCCGCTTGGTTGACGGCCTCTCAGCGCGTACCGGACGGCTTCTCGACTTCGAGTTCCAGCTCCTTCTTCTCGCGGCTCCGGAAGTCTTCGATCTTCCTGCGCTCCTTGAGCAGCAGCAGCTCCTTGTTCATGCGCCGGATGCGCTCGAGCTCGCGCGCCAGCTCGAGATCCGTCAACTGGGTGCGCGCGAAGTCGAGATCGAGTGTCACGTTGCCGCGGCTACCGTCGGACGCCAGCGCCGTCACACGGACTTGATTGCGCCCCGGGCGCACCGGGACGAAGCCAGAAAACGAGCCGTCCGGCTCGAGCCTCACATCGGTGGAGAAATCGCCCGTCGTCAGATTCGCGATCACGACGTCCTCGACGTTGGCGAAGCTCACCCCCTGCAACAGCGCGACGATGTCGCCCGGGTTCTGCACCGGCGTGAAGGTGCCGAGCGACACTCGAGCGACCTCGGTGACCGCTTGCGGATAGGTCAGGGCCTGCGGCCCGAGCGCATAGGTGTTGATCCGGATCCCCGCGGTCTTCGCCAACCCCGCGGCCGAGATGGCCGCTTCGATGTCACCGGGATCGGTCACGCCGCCGGACCCGATCGGCAGCGAGGGCACGCCATCGGTGAGGAACAACATGATCGGCTGCGCGCCGGCACGCGGGGTACTGCGTGCTTGGGGCAGATGGGCGAGTTCCGCCACCGCGAGACGGATTCCAGCGGAGAAGTTCGTGGCGCCCGAGGGGCCACGGACGACGACGGCATCGATCGCACGCCGCACGGCGGCGAAGTCGTGCGTCAGCGGCACCTCGAGCCACGCATCCTTCTGATCGACGCTGCGCCGCTGCCCCGTCGAGGGGTCGACTTCCCCGGCGAAGGTCGCGAGTCCGACGCGCACGCGCCGCGCGTCGAGGCCTGCGAGCAGGGCCTTGGCCGCAGCCGCCTCCGCATGGAGAACCGTGTCCTCGGGATCGGTCGAGAGCAATCCCTCGGGATAGGCGCCGGGCGGGAGCAGCTCCTGTTGCGGATTGAAGCCGACGTCGCCGTCGCCATCCACATCGGCACCGCTGGCCGCCCGGGTGGATCCCGAGACATCCATCACGATCATCACGTCGAAGTCGGCCGGACGCTGGCCGTCGGCGGATGCGGCGCCGCGGATCGGCGCCTGATCCACGCGGTTCTCGACGCGCTCGCCCGACCGGGGAGACTCGATCGTGACGCGCACCTCGGCTCCCGCTCCGCCCGTCCGCCCCAGCAGCGCGAGCAACGCGGCCAACACGAGCGCGACGCGCACGCGGCGAGTGCGCGCCATCGGCGAGGCTCGGTCGTTTCGGCCGATGGGGCTCAGTAGCGCGGGGACTCGCGCAGCTCTTCGCGCCGCGGGACGATTTCGATCTCGACGCGCCGATTCTGCTGGCGGCCGGCCTCGGTCGCGTTGGTCGCCAGCGGGAACTGCTCGCCGAAACCCATCGCCGTGATCCGCGAGGGCGACACGCCGCCGTTGACGAGGTAGTTGCGCACGTTGTTGGCGCGATCTTCCGACAGCCGGAGGTTCGCCGACTCGGAACCCGTCGAGTCCGTGTGACCGCGGATCACGACGTTGCTCTCGGGGTATTGGCGAAGCGTCTGCGCCAACGAGTTCAGCCGCTGCGCGGCACCCGGATTGATCCGCGAAGAGCCGCTGTCGAAGAACGTATCGCCAGGGAAGGTCACCAACAGCCGATCCGCTTGACGCTCCACGTTCGCATCCGGGATCGCGTCGATCTCGCGCGCCTGGTTGTCGAGGTAGCGACCGATCAAGCCCCCGGCGACGCCACCCACGGCCGCGCCGATCAGACCGCCGGCGAGATTGTCGCCCTCGCCGGCTGCGAGGACGCCGGCACCGGCGCCGGCGAGACTGCCGAGGACGGCGCCCTGTGTGGTGCGGTTGCCGGGAACGGTCTCACAGCCGAGCGTGGTGCCGGCGAGCGCGAACGCCAGGGCGGCCGCGATGGCGGGATGCCGTGCGGAAGCATGCGAGAACATCGGATATCCCCTCCTTTGGGGTCGGCGTTGCATGGGTCGGCGCGGCTCGGTTCGGACGTCGCTCCGCTGGGGAGCGCACGGATTCGCCTCGATCACGGTGCACCCAGCAGTGATCCCCCCCCCGGGTCGAACTGCGATCCTAGTGGCCAGCGCCGGTTCGACGCAAGGGAACCCGCGAGATTCGGCGCGACGATCGCTGCCACCTTCGGCGCGCGCGGGCCACTTCATGAGAGGGAAGTCCCACTCCTGGCGGGGCTCTCCGAAAAGGGTGAAGGCAGGGTCTCTTCGGGGACCCTGCCTTCTTCTCCTGCTGCATTTCGAACGTTCACGTCGCGCTTCGTGTCCCGCGTGTGACGCGCATCACGTTCGCGAGACTCGCTCCCCCCGCACCCCGCCGCCCCTCGGTCCCGAGGAGCTCCGCCATGACACGCGTCCTGGGAGCCGTGCTCTCGGGCGTCGACGGCGTTGCCGTGGAGGTCGAGGTCCGGGTCAGTCAACACCTGCCGCGGATCGACATCGTCGGACTGCCGGAGGCGGCCGTGCGCGAGAGCGCCGCGCGCGTGCGCGGCGCCATCGCGGCGATCGGCCAACCGTTTCCGCAGGGCTGCGTGACGGTGAACCTCGCGCCGGCAGCGGTGCGCAAGAGCGGCGCCGGCCTCGATGCTCCGATCGCGATCGGGATCCTCGCCGCCGCCGGCGCCGTCGAAGCGGAGTCGCTGTCGCGCCTCGGTCTAGTCGGCGAACTCGCGCTCGATGGCCGGATGCGTCCGGTGCGCGGTGCGCTCGCGCTGACGCTGGCGCTGCGCGACGGCGGCTGCACGCGCGTCGTCGTGCCCCGCGCCAATGGCGGGGAAGCGGCGCTGACGCCTCGGATCGAAGTCCTCGCCGCCGACGACCTCGCTGCGCTGCTGCGATTCCTGCTGACGGGGCGAGGCCTGCGTCCGGTGGCGCCGCCGAAACTCGCTGCCGACGCCACCCGTCTCGGCGCCGGAGATCTCGTCGAAGTCCGCGGCC
>CAYOHN010000417.1:0-3046 GCA_964403735.1 uncultured Spirochaetales bacterium
CCACGGCCTCCCCACCCGCCTTCTCGACTGGACCTATTCCCCCCTCATCGCCCTCCACTTCGCCACCGCCAACATTGAGAAGTTCCACCTCGACGGCATTCCCCCGGCTCCGCGCGGCATGCCGCAGATCGAGGTGACGTTCGACATCGATGCCAACGGCATCCTCGGGGTCTCGGCGAAGGACAAGGCGAGCGGCAAGGAGCAGTCGATCCGGATCGAGGGTTCGGGCGGTCTCCAGAAGGACGAGATCGAGCGGATGGTGAAGGACGCCGAGTCCCACGCGTCCGAGGACCACGCCCGGCGCGAGCAGGTCGAAAAGCACAACCAGCTCGACTCGTTGCTCTACCAGGCGGGCAAGACGCTCGCGGATAATGGCGACAAGGTGCCGGAGGCCGACCGCACGCGGGTCGAGGGCGTGCTCGCGGAAGCGCGGACCGATCTCGACAGCAACGACGCGGCGCGCATGGACGCTGCCCGCCAGCGGGTCGAGAAGGAGATGCACGCGGTGGCGGAGCTGCTGTACCGAGCGCAGACCGAGGCGGGCGCTGCCGACGGCGGGCCCAGCGCTGGCGGCGCCGGTTCGGGTTCGGCGGGCCCGGGCGCTGGAGCCGAGGGCGATGTCATCGACGCCGAGTACACCGAGGACGAGGGCGGCCCCCGCAACTGAGCGGGGCTGCGGGAGCGTCATGGCGACACGGCGGGATCGCGATCCCTTCGACGAGGATCTTTTCGGCGAGTGGCTGCGTCCGGTGGCCGACCGGATCGGCCGAGATCATTGGCAGCCGCCGGCAGATGTCTACGAGACCGAGAAGGCCATCGTCGTTCGGCTCGAGGTCGCCGGCGTCGTGCCGGGAGAGGTCCAGGTCTCGATCGACGGGGAGATCCTGCGAATCCGTGGGCATCGGGAGCCGCGGCTCGACGCCGACGCTCAGCGGCTTCATCAGATGGAGATTGCATTCGGACCCTTCGAACGGGCACTGCGCATCGGCATTCCCTTCGATCGAGAGCGCGTCACGGCTCAGATCGAGGAGGGATTCCTGCGCGTCACGCTGCCCAAACGCTCTGCCGGGCCGCGGCGGATCGATGTGGAGAACCAATCCTGACTTCTTCCCTGCGGATGTGGATGGGCGAGACCGAGGTGGGCGAGGCCGAGGATGGGACGGGGACCGCTCGCTCGAGTGGTGCCGGAACTTCCGTCCGCGTCGGCGTCGAGTCCGACGAGAGCGAGGAGGGCGTCGAGATCGCACTGCCCGAGGTGCTGCCGGTCCTGCCGCTCAAGAATACGGTCTTGTTCCCGTTCCTGTTGTCTCCGCTGCTGGTCAATACCGCGCGCTCGAAGCGCCTGATCGACCACGTGCTGGTGACGCCCGAGCGCTTGCTGATCGCACCGGCGGTGCGGCGGCCGGTCGAAGGAAGCCCCGGACCCGACGATGTCTATCGGGTCGCCACGGTCCTGCGCATCGTGAAGATGCTGAAGTTCCCGGACGACTCGTATCGCCTGCTGGTCCAGGGTGTGGCCCGGGCGCGCATCGAGGAATTCGCGGCGCGGGATCCGTTCCTGCGCGCGCGGATCGTTCCGATCGAAGAAGTAGGCGATCCGCTCTCGGTCGAGCTGACCGCGCTGCAACGCAATCTCGCATCGCAGTTCAATCAATTGGTCGCCGAGAGCCCGCGCCTCTCCGACGAGCTGCAGGTGCTGGCGTCGAACCTGGATCATCCGGGCCGGCTCGCCGACCTGGTGGCCGCGAACCTCGAGCTCGACGTCGCCCAGAAGCAGGCCGTGCTCGAACGCAGCGACCTCGGCGAGCGCCTGCGCCTCGTGCTGACCGAGCTGGCCCGCTCGCGGCAGGCGCAGACCATCGAGACCGAGATCCGCGAGAAGGTCCAGAGCGAGATGGGCAAGACGCAGCGCGAGTACATGCTGCGGCAACAGCTCGATACGATCCGCAAGGAACTCGGCGAAGCCCCCGACGAGGGCGCCGACGCCGATCGGCTGCGCGAACGGATCGAGGCCGCCGGCATGCCCGAAGAAGCACTGAAGCAGGCCCGCCGCGAACTCGAGCGCCTCGGCAACACGCCCCCGGTGTCGGCGGAGCACGGCGTGATCCGCGCCTATCTCGAGTGGCTGGCGGAGCTGCCGTGGTCGAAGTCGACCGAGGACCGCCTCGATGTCCCCGAGGCGCAGCAGATCCTCGACGAGGATCACTACGACCTCGAGAAGGTCAAGGACCGCATTCTCGAGTACATCGCGGTGTTGTCGCTGAAGCGCGACCTCAAAGGTCCGATCCTGTGCTTCGCCGGTCCGCCGGGCACCGGCAAGACGTCGCTCGGGCGTTCGATCGCCCGGGCGCTCGGCCGCGAGTTCGTACGAATCTCGCTCGGCGGCGTCCGCGACGAGGCCGAGATCCGCGGGCACCGGCGCACCTATGTCGGCGCCTTGCCGGGACGGATCGTCCAGGGGCTGCGCAAGGCGAAGACGCGCAACCCGGTCTTCCTGCTCGACGAGATCGACAAGGTCGGTCAGGACTTTCGCGGCGACCCCTCGTCAGCGTTGCTCGAAGTGCTCGATCCGGAGCAGAACGCGACTTTCAGCGATCACTACCTGGAGGTGCCGTTCGATCTCTCGCAGGTGCTCTTCGTCGCGACGGCCAACTGGATGGATCCGGTGCCGGCGGCGCTTCGGGACCGCATGGAGGTGATCGAGCTCCCCGGGTACACGGAGGAGGACAAGCTCGAAATCGCCAAGCGCTACCTGTTGCCGCGGCAGCGCAAGGCCAACGGCATCGACGGCTTGTCGGTGGAGATCCCGGATGACACGCTGCGTGTGTTGATCCGCTCCTACACCCGCGAGGCGGGCGTGCGCAACCTCGAGCGCGAGATCGCCTCCATCTGCCGCAAGATCGCCAAGGACGTGGTCCAGAACGGCAAGGACGGCAAGTACAAGGTGAGCGCCAAGGCCGTCACGCGGTATCTCGGGCCCTACAAGTTCCAGGATGACCGCACCGAGGACTCCGACAGCGTGGGCCTCACCAACGGCCTCGCCTGG
>CAYOHN010000418.1:0-3040 GCA_964403735.1 uncultured Spirochaetales bacterium
CGGGGTCGGCGCATGGGACCTCGCGGTCGTGCAGGGGAGACTCAGCCGGTTCCTTGCGAACAACGCCCTGCCGCTCACGATGGGCGCGGAGCTGTGCGGCCGCGTTCTTGAGATCGGCGCCCAGGTCGAGGGCCTGGCGATTGGCGACCGGGTGATGGCCAACCCTGGGATTGTCGGGGCATGGGCCGACCGCGTCTTGCTGCCGGCGTCCGCCTGCGGCCGAGCACCCCGAACCGTCAGCGACGCGGAGGCGGCGGCCATCCCGGTCCGCGCACTCGCTGCCTGGCAGGCGCTCGATCTGCTCGACCTCCCGAGGGAATCGACGCTGCTGGTCGTCGGCGCGGGCGGGGCGGTCGGGCGCGCGGCGGTCGAGATGGCGCGTGGGCGCGGCCTGCACGTGATCGCGATCGCCGGTGCCGGGGCTTTGGAGCCGCTCCGCCGGCTCGGCGCCGGCGTCGCCGTCGACCATCGCACGGAGTGGAGACGCCGCCTGGCGGCCGCCGCGCCACGGGGAGTGGAAGCGGCGTTGGACCTCGTCGGCAGCGAGTCCCTCGCTCGTGCCCTCGACCTGGTCCGCGACGGAGGCCGGGTCGTCACGACCATCTTCGGTGCCGCTCGGATCGGGGCACCGCGGAACATCTCGATCCGGTTCCTCCCGATGAGGAGCACCCTTGGCGCCCTCGACGCGATCGCCGATCTGGTCGAGCGCGGCGGACTGACTACGCCGATCGAGCGGACCTTCCCTTTCGAGGAGGCCCCCGCCGCCCTCGACGCGATGCGCTCGCGCGATCGCGCCCCCGGCGAGCTTGTACTGCTGTCGTGACCCTCGGGCCTTGGGCGGTGAAAGGCCGGCTCGAAGTCCGCTGAGCGGCTTGGCGCATCGAACCCCTCGACAAGCGGACGCACGACCGCGCGTCGTTCTCCTGCGGCAAACCAGAGCTGGACGACTAGGATGCTCTTCGTCGCATCTGCCAGGCAGCGGAGCATCTGGCTGCCCACGCCATCGTCCTGGACGCGATTTACGATGACGCAAAGAAGTTATACGCGCGCTACGGGTTCTTGGCGCTGACCGACGATCTCCTGCACCTCTTAGTTCCGCTGGCGACGGTTCGAGAACTTTTCTCCGCAGCGTAGATCTACATCCGCGCCCGAGCGGATGACGTGACGCCACGGTTCCGAAAGTGAGGCATGGCAGCGACTCGGTGCCTCGGCGAACGTCTCAAGCCGTCTCGTGAAGGAACCAGGAAACCGGCACTCGTAGCCTCGCGACCCCGTCCCCTCGGCGGGTCAACCGTTGGCGGGTGCGTCGGTCTCGTCGGGGTCGAACTGCGTGATCCGTACGTCGGCGTCGGGGAAGCGGGCGATCAGCTCGAGCTCCCCACCGAGGGCATGGATGTACTCGGCCAACTTGCTGAGCAGCGCGTCGTGACGACTCTCGAGCTGCGAGATCGCTCCCTGCGTCACGTCCATCAGTTCCGCGAGGTCGCTCTGCGTGACGCCTGCCACGCGCTGGCGAACCTCTTGGAGGCCCATCTCGAGAATCGTCTTGCGCACCCGCCGCTCGACGCGCTGGCGAGCCGCAGGACTCATCCGACTCCGTAGTTCCTTGAACGATCGCGCCATCGAGTCGTCTTCCTTCTCGTCTCCAAGTCGTTGCGATCCCCAACAGCGAGCCATGTCCCTATGCCGGCTCGCGGAACCCCGCCTTGCTAGATCAACCCCTCGCGCCGCAACTGCTCCAGATGCCTGTCGTAGAGAACATCCGCGATCGGAACCATCCTCGCGTAGAAGCGGTCGTCACCAGTCTTGTCGCCGGCGATGAGCAAGATCGCGCTCCGCCGCGGGTCGAACGCATAGAAAACGCGATAGGGCCTCCCCTGGTGCTGAACTCGAAGCTCGCGCAGATGACTGTGCCGCGAGCCAGCGACGCCGGAGCTATGCGGATACCCGAGACTCGAACCCTTCGCCTCGAGCAGTCCGACGGCATAGGCGACGCTCTCCTGCTCGGCCCCCGTGAGTCCTTCCCACCAGCCTCCGAACTCGTCGGTGTACTCGACCTCGGCCCCGGCCCCTCACCCTCGACGACTCGGGACATTAGCTGTAGCTGATTATTAGTCAGGACTGATATCCACCGACCCGCTCGGGCCCTGAAGCCCCCTCCCCGCAGCCTGGGCGCTCGAGAGTTTTCCTTCTGGTCGCAGCGCCTCGAATCGCTTGGTGCCGTTCGTCACACCCGAACCGTCCAGTAGCCCTGCGCGCAGATCGAGTCATACATGGCATCCGGAGCGAGATCGGCCCCGTTCGGCCACGTGACGACGCCGAGTTCGACGCGCACCCGGCCGAAGTGATCGGGAGCGCAGAGCGCTTCGAACACGGTCCCAGTGACAGCCGGGGCCTCGAGGAAATCCCGGAGGCGGACCTCGCCGGCGGTCCCGTCGGCGAAGGTGACACCGAGGCGCAAGCCGGGCTGCGGCTGCACCGCCGCCACACGCCATGGGGCGACCGGCTGGGGCGCGGGTGACACTCGGGTGTCGGGATCGGAGTCGGGGTTTCGAGTGGGCGGCATCGCTCCTAGTCCTCCATCGACCCACGCCGAAGAACGTACTGATCGTTGGCATCGCGTCAGGCGGTCTCGAAGATCTGCGCGATGTTGGTCCTGAGCTGGCCGTTGTCCTCGAAGGCCGCGTCCAAGTCGCGCACGCGGGTTGCCGCGCCGCGACAGCCCGGATACCGCCCAGGGCAAGGCGAAGACCGCTCTCGCGGAGAATCCCGTAGAGAAGAGATCGATCCTCTGGGTCGCCGAGCAGCTCGGTCACGCCAACCCCGAACTCACGCTGCGCATCTACGCGCATGCGATGCCGGTTGGACGAGCAGGACCTCGCCTCCGTCGACTTCGAGCGCGGCACCGGACGGCACGATACGGCACCAGCCTTCCCGTCCCCGCCCGAAGACGACAACGCCCCCAGTGCAAGTGCCTGGAGGCGTTCAGGATTCCTGGAGCGGGAAACGGGATTCGAACCCGCGACCCTCAGCTTGGGAA
>CAYOHN010000419.1:0-3036 GCA_964403735.1 uncultured Spirochaetales bacterium
CGCTCCATCGGTTCAATCGAATCCACGGCCGACGCCCACGCGTCGATCGACCGAACGGGATTGAGGCGCGCCCGTGGGCCGCTGCCGAAGCGACACGCCGACGCGTGGATCGTCACCAGGCCGACTGCGCTGGTCGCGCAACCGCGCGTGGGATCGAATCAACTGGAGGGGGAGTGCATCCAGCGTGAGGCCGAAGTCCGACGGTCGATGCGCATGGCGGCTCGGATCAGCGTTCTCCGACGCGTTCCCCCATACGGAGGCTCTCCGGGGCCCGGCCTCATCGTCGGTCTGCACCCCGGGTCCTCCGCGACGGATCTCCGTCGGGCCCTCGCCTCCCAGATCGGCCGCCAGATCGACCCCCAGATCGCCGCGCAGATCGACTCCGAGTCGGGCGAGTGCGGCCGCCAGCGTCGCGACGGGCGCCTCTCGAAGATCCACCGCGTCGACGACCGCGACGTCGAGCCGCCCCTCCGCCAGGGTCTTCTCGAGAGCGACGTGAGTCCGTTCGAAGAGCTCGATGAAGCGCGTGTTCAATCGATCGCGCCCCGGATCGATCCCGAACAGCGCCCTCGCCGGCTCGATCGAGCTCAGCTGCGACGACAACCCTTCCAGCGGCGCCCGCACGCAGACCAGAAAGCGCGCCCGGTCGAAGCGCTCGGCGAGCGCGGGGATCCAGGTTCCGAAGGCGGCGTTCTTGGAGAGGAAACGCCGGCCCTTCCCGAAGACGTAGAGATGCTTCTGGACGAGGGCTGCGTAGAATCGGATCAGCGCTTCGCGATCGCGCCGCGGGAGCGACGACAGCGACCCCAACGACCACAGGTGTTCGCTCGTCGGAAACGCGAGCACCAGCCCGAAGCAGCCCGCGGCGGGCAGCAGGGCGAGGTAGTCCTCCTCGGCTGCATCGAGACCGACGGCGTGCACATCCTCCATCCGGTCGCCCACGAGTGCCTTAGTCGCGCGGGCCAGCAGCCTTGCCCCCAGCCCCCCACAGAACCGGTCGAAGGCCGCGAGCCCCTGAATCAGGCGTCGTTCGCTGACGGCCGGCGCCAGCAGCACCTCCCAGGTCCGCATGGTCGAGAACGCCTGGCTCTCGGCGGCCAGGAGGCGATGGACGAAGGTCGTGCCGCTGCGCGGCACCCCCGTCACGATCAGCGGATCCTCGATCGCGACGTCGCGATATCCGGGAAAGAAGATCTCGTCGAGACCGAAGGCCAGCCAGTGGACGAGCTGCAGGACGACGAAGGGCGGATAGAGGAGGAACAGGAAGACGAGGCGGCGCGGCGACAGGGGCGCCAGGCGTCTGCCCTCCCGCCCGAAGGCCTGACACCACCAGCCGATCTGGAGAGCAAGACTCCTCGCGAACAATCGCATCATCGAGTCTCGCCTCTCGGCGGCCGCCCCGACGGCGGCGAAGGCCCTGACGACCGCGACCGATCTCGACCGATGGGAAGCGAGGAGATCTCGGCCTGCGAGGCCGCGGACGAAGACGAGGCCGAGGCCGAGGGCAGCCACTCGATCTCGGTCTCCGGTGTGCCGGGCAATCCGTTGCGACCGCGGTATCGCAGGAAGAGCCCATCGCTCTCGCGAAACCAGTAGCTCGCGGACCACAGGCGAGACCGCCAGCCCGTCAACCGGATCTCGACGCGTTGCGCGACCACGGGATCGCCCGCGACCTCGATCTTCTCGACTCCGGCACGGGTGGCCTGGAGTCGAAGGAGCTCGCCCTCGCGCGCGGCCAGCGTCCGGAACGTGATGCGGCGCTGATCCGTGCGGAGGAATCGCTCGAGCGAGAAAGACACGGACTGAAACCACGGATCGCCTTCCAGATCCAGCGTCTCCGCCATGGGCTCACCCCCGGCCGAACCGGTCAGCCGTACGACACCGTCTCGTCTCTCCGCGACGAGGTCCATCCCGTCGGTGTGTCCTTCCCATCGCCGCGTGTCCCCGTCGAAGGCGACCTCCTGGACAAAGCGGTCCCCGCTGATCCGGGAGCGGACGAAATACACAGAATCACGTCGAACGGCCCGCCAGCGACGAATCCGCGTCCGATCCCCGGTCCGCTCCCGATAGGCCCGCTCCATGACCGGGACCGGCACCGGGATCGGCACCGGAGTCGACGCAGAAGCCGAAGCCGAGATTGGGTGGCGTTCCGGACCGCTCCCGACATTCTCCGTCGGGCCGACACCAACACCCCGCCCCGGACCGGCCGACGCAAGCAGGGTCACCATCCCCAGCAAAGCGACCCACTGAAAGGGACGAAAAGCACGCATGATTCGAGAGAAGCTTTCGCCTACGCGCGTTGCAAACGCTTCACATCGCCGCGACGAATCCGCATCACGACGCCTCGCGACCGCCGGACGGCGACGTCACGGCGCTCTGCGTCGACTGTGAACTTTTCGTGACGTCTCGAACGGAGGCTCGGATCGACGATCCCGGCCAGACTTCCCGGGAATCGATGCGATGCCGTCGAACGCGACACGATCCCGGCGACGGCGGGCGGTGCGATTTGCCAGAAGCGCCAGATGAAGGGCCACCCGACGCCTCCACCCGTTTCTCACGCAGCAACGCCATTGGCGCGCGTGGCAATCTCGGCGCAGCGCGTCATGAGTACCTCGAAAGGCTCGGCGTCTTCCAGGAGCAGACCGTCCTCGACCATGTGGGCATAATCCTCTTCCAGCCCCTTCAGGCCATCACCGGCAGGGACGAGCCGCAAGTCGCCGTTGACGGCGGCCGCGTAATCGATCGGCGTCCGGTCCGCAGCCTTCTCGGCGAAGAACATGGCCTTGTGACGCGCCACTGCATTCGCCAGCTCGCGATCGGCGAAGGCGGCCGCCGCCAGGCCAGCTTCGTCCAACCGCACGACATCGTGCCAGTGACGAGCAAAACGATCGCCGCGCAGCCGCTCCTGCAGGCAGAATACATGGATGGCAGTCGCCTTCTCCCAGAAGGTTCGCTCCGCGTGCATCACTCGCAGTCGCGTCGTCGGGAAAACGACATCCTCGACCAGGCCGGATGCGTCGCAGGTGATGTCACACA
>CAYOHN010000420.1:0-3027 GCA_964403735.1 uncultured Spirochaetales bacterium
CTCGCTGAACTGGGCATGCGTGGCCAGGTGTACGATGTCGAAGTTCCGGCGCGCGAGTGTTCGGATCGTCGCTTCGCGTTCGAAGGCCTCGTCGAGCAGCAGCGTTCCTCCGAACCGCTCGTGCACGGCGTCGAGCTCCGCCGCCACGCCGGACAGCTCGGAGAAACCGAAACGGGGCTTCGAGATGCCGCCGAGAAAGAGCTTCGGATCCTCGCGGTCGAGCCCTCGTGGCTCGGTGAGCTCGAGGCTCGGCACGTGGGCCACCGCATAGCGTTCGACCAGGAATCGTTCGCCATCGTGGAGCGCGGCCAGCGGAATCGTTCGCAGTCTCCCGCCGGGCACGAATACGAGCGTGTCGACCTCCAGAGACTCGAGATGAGGCAGGATCGGATCGATGATCCAGTCGTGGAGCTGCCGAGCGTAGAGGCGGTATCGGTTCAGCATCCGATTCACCAGCCAACGTCGCAGCGCGTCCACCTCCCTGTCGAGCTGATCGTCGGCGATCGGCACGACGAACTGACGGATCCCCGTGCGGTGGGGAACGAGGATGGAGAGGCGATCGGGCAGCGAGATCGGGTAGACGACGGCGGCACTCGACGACACCGAGGTGGGATCCGTGATCTTCTCGCGATAGGCGTCGACGCAGTCGTCGCGGAAGTAGTCGCGGAGCTCCACGGCCTTCATGCGCTCGAGAGCGGCCTGGGCGGCCAGGAGATCGCGGTCCGCAGTCGCGGCGTCGGCGGTCGTCTCCGCGCGCGCGAGCAGGAGATCGACGAGCTCGAGGACGGTCTCGGCGTCGACCCGATCGAGTGCCTCGGGAGGCAGCGGATCGGGGCCCGCGCGCGCGAGGGCCGGACGCACCGTCTCGAGCCGGTCGACCGCTCCTTCGAGCTGTCGGATTGCCTCGTCCCGGCGCCCGCTCAGCCGGGCGATTCGCCCGAGCTGTGCATGCCAGCGTGCCTGGAGCTCGACCTCGCCGAGCTCTTGCGCGTCGCGCAAGGCTTTCCAGCTCAGACTGCGGGCCTTCTGGAGTTGCCCGCCATGGGCCAGGAGCCCTGCGAGAGCACCGTGCGCATGGCTCCGGGCGCGGAGATCGCGGGTCTCGTCGGCCAGCGCGAGCCCCCGTTCGAGACAGAGTGCGGCCTGTTCCCGGTCCGCGGAATGAGTCTCGTCGGTGTCGGAGGAGGGTGCGGTGGCGAGCATCGTGAAGGCTCGTCCGAGGCGAATCCAGGACAGCGGATTCCCGGCATCGCTTCCAGCGTCGCTCGGAGAAGCCGCGGAGTGGTCGATCGCCCGGTGCCCAAGCCGCCGGGCGCGATCGCGCTCGCCCTTCCGGGCCGCCATATGGGCAGCGTTGGCGAGCGACCGGACCGCGAGGCCCCGATCACCGGCGCGCTCGGCGGCGGCCGCCGCTGCGGAATAATGCTCCACGGCGGTGTCCGAATCCTGCCACTCCAGCGCGCGCGCGAGCTCGTTCTCGAGCGCCGCCTCGAGCGCCGATTCCGATCGATCGCGCGCCTCCTCCACTGCGGGCAGAAGGAGAGCCTGGCCCTCGTCCGCGCGACCGGCCTCGACGAGTGCGGCCCCGTAGGCCCCCGTCGCGGCGAGCCGCAGCGAGGCGTCGTCCAGCGCTCCGGCCCGGGAGAGCGCCTCCCGCAGCAGGGAGAGGGCTTCGTCGAGTCGTCCCGTCGTCCGCGCCTGCTCGCCTCGTCGGATCAGGACCGCGATCTCGCGGCGCGCGATCGCGCGATCGAGGTCGATCGAGGCCTCATCGGCGGTCGTGCCTGTCGCGCCGGCCGAGGGACGCGCGGGCGTCGCCCCCGTTTCGTCGGCCTGGATGGGCGAGGGGCGGACGAGTCCGAAGAGCAGGGCCGGAATCGCGAGCAATGCAAGCGCCGTACGCCGACGCAGGCGGCCTCCGAGATGGATCGTCCGTCCTTTCTCCACTTCGTTCGCGTCGGTCTCGTTCGCGTCCATCGTGGCTCCCCGACTCGACCCGATCCTCCCGGAGCACGGAGTGCGGGGCCTCGCTGCTGGCATTCCGGTATCGAAGTGATTCGATGGGGGTATTTTTGGATGATAGATCGTCCTGAATCAGGAGGCTTGATGCGTCGACCGTTCGTCTCGAACCGCGAGGGGATCTGGCTGTTCGTGCTCGTCGTGCTCGCGCTCGCATCCCTCCCGGCCCGGAGCGACGTCGCTTTCGATGGCTCGATCGGCGGTGGGCCGGCGGGCGTGGCGCCGACGCGTCCTGCGGCGGGCTTCAGCCGCGACTACCTGGTGACCTATGACGAATCCAGCGCTCCGGATCAGCGCTTCGGGGAGATCCGGGGACCGAACCTCTTTCAGAGCCTCGATCGGCTCGACCTCGCCTTCGACGAGCGCGTGACGTTCCAGGCGCTGGATGCGACCGGATCTCCGATCCCGGGACTCGAGCGGGTCATTACACGCATGACGAGCGGAAGTCCCAGCCTCATCGAAGGGATTCTCCGCTCGGAGGTTCCGGGCGCCGATCTCTTCCTGCTCAATCCCGCTGGCATCACGTTCCGGGGCGCCGGTGGTCTGCGCCAGCGTCTCGAGCTGCCGGCCGGCCTCTTCCTGAGCACCTCCGACTTCCTCCGGTTCGAAGGAGGTGGACCCGTGTTCGAGACCGGCTCGCCGACGCCCGCTTCGCTCAGCGCGGCGCCGGTCGAGAGCTTCGGCTTTCTCCCCGGTGCGGCAGGCGACGTCGTCTTCGATCAGGCCGACACCGTCGCCGTCTCACGCGGCGCAGCCCTCACGGTCGTAGCCGGCAATGTCGTCGTGACCGGCGAGAAGGGCGCAGCACTCGAGAGCAACCTGGAGGCGCCCGGCGGGCTGGTGCAGCTCGCAGCCGTCGGCAATGCCGCCACCGAAGTGCCGGTCGACATTGCCTCCTGGTCGGTGCGGGAAGACCCGGGATCGATCGATGGAGAGGTCGTGATCGAGGCTTTCTCCGAGGTCCTCGCCTCCGATCCAACGGGTACGGCCCAGGGACGGATCGTCGTT
>CAYOHN010000421.1:0-3003 GCA_964403735.1 uncultured Spirochaetales bacterium
ACGAGCCGAACATTTTTACGACGATGGGGTATCTGATCGGAATCCATGCGCCGGGTCGCCGCGATCCAGACGCTTTCCTGCGCGCGACGCACGTCGTGAACCTCGCCCACGGCGAGGCGCTGCGCGCGATGCGTGCGGCCCGCGGCGACCTCACCATTGGCACCGCGTTCAACTGCAGCGCCTGCGAGCCGGCCAGCGATGCGCCGGAGGACGCCGAGGCCGCCGAACGCTGGCACCGTTTCGTCAACGAGTGGTTCCTGCGCCCGGCGCTGCGCGGCGAGTATCCGGCGGCGCATCCGAAGGGGTTGCCGAGCGACGCGATGGGGATCGAGGACGGCGACTTCGAGAAGATGCGTGCGCCGGTCGACTTCGTCGGCGTGAATCTCTACACGCGGACGATCGTGAAGGCGGCACCGGCGGATGGGGGACCGCTCTCGCTCGGCGCGCTGCCCGTCGGGCCGATGGGCGGTGACGACGGTCCCAAGACCGACTTCGGCTGGGAGGTTTGGCCGAACGCGCTGCACGACATCCTGCTGCGCATCACGAAGGACTACGGCCGGCCCGTCCTCGAGGTCACCGAGAACGGCTGCTCGTACGGCGACGCGCCGGACGAACAGGGCGTCGTGCGCGACTCGCGCCGGATCGAGTTCTACCGCGGTTACCTGGAAGCCGTGCACCGCGCGATCCAGGCCGGCGCCGACGTGCGCGGCTACCACGCGTGGACGCTGCTCGACAACTTCGAGTGGGCGGAGGGCTTCGCACAGCGCTTCGGGCTGGCGTGGGTGGACTTCGACAACTGCCAACGGATCCTCAAAGAGTCGGGTCGGTGGTACGGCCAGGTGGCGCGCGACAACGCGCTGGATGTCTGATCGGGCCGCGCGGGACCTCGGGAGCTGGATGGTATGGATTCGTCGGCCCTGTTCTGGCTCGCGCTCGGGCTGCTGAGCCTCGTCGCCGGCGGCGAGCTGCTCGTCCGCGGCGCCGCGCGCCTCGCCACGTTGTTCGGGCTCTCGCCGCTCGTCATCGGTCTCACGGTGGTCGCGATGGGGACGAGCGCGCCGGAGCTGGCGGTGTCGATCCACGCCGGTTTCGCGGGGCAGTCCGAGCTGGCCATCGGCAACGTGGTCGGCAGCAACATCTCGAACGTGCTGCTGATCCTCGGCGTCGCTTCGCTGATCGCCCCCCTCGTGGTGCAGGCGCAGATCATCCGGCGTGAGGTCCCGATCGGCATCGCCGCGGCCCTCGTCGTGACGGCGCTCGGGATCGACGGGCGCATCGGCCGCGGGGATGGCGCATTCCTCACGCTCGCGTTGATCGCATACACGGCGTACACGGTCGTGCAGAGCCGGCGCGAGACACGCGCGGTGCGCAAGGAGTACGCCGAGGAGTTCGGCAACCAGACGCGGCCGCAGGGAGCGGCGGCGGTATCCCGCGAGGTGGGCATCACCCTCGCCGGCCTCGTCGTGTTGGTGCTCGGCGCCCACTGGCTCGTCGACGGCGCCGTTTCGATCGCGGAGTCGCTCGGCGTCAGCAAGGCGATCATCGGCCTCACGATCGTCGCCATCGGCACCTCGCTCCCGGAACTCGCGACGTCGGTGATCGCCAGCGTGCGCGGTCAGCGCGACATCGCGATCGGCAATGCGATCGGCAGCAATCTGTTCAATCTGCTCGCGATCCTCGGTATCGCAGGACTGGTCACGCCGTCGGGACTCACCGTTCCAGCGGGAATCCTGCGCTTCGACCTGCCGGTGATGATTGCCGTCGCCGCCGCGTGTCTCCCAGTCTTCTTCGTCGGCCACCGCCTGGACCGCTGGGAGGGCGCCATGTTCCTCGGTTACTACATCGCGTACCTCACCTACCTCGCGCTCAACGCCGTCCACCACGAAGCCCTCGACGAGTTCAGCCTCGCGATGGTCTCCTTCGTCATCCCCATCACCGCCGTCACCGTCGCCATTCTGGTCTGGCGCACCGTCCGCGCCCGCCACCCCACCCCCGGCTGACCCCTCAACCAAGGGGCCGTCAACCAAGGGGCCGGGTTCGTTCGTCAACTTTTCGCCGAGCGGCAGATCGGAACTCCGCTATCAGCGGGCGCTGCCATCGTGCGCCAGGCCCGCGAGCTGCTCCGCGCGCATCAGCCAACGCAGTCGGCCGGCTCCCGGTCGCGGACGACCGTCGAAGTCGATCCGGGCCACGCTGGCCGTCGCCAGCGGAACGGCGGACGCGCCGATGCCTGCGGTCGCCAAGGTCACCAGCTCGCCGAGGCCCGGCATGTGCCCGACGACGGCGACGGCCTCCTGGCGCGCCGCCCCGCCAAGCGCGGCGAGGATCGCTGCGGGCGGCGCGCTTCCGTCGAGCTCTGCGAGGGTCTCGCGGATGGGCCGCTCCTCATCGCTCGCGTCGATGGCGAACTCGCGTGCCAGGAGGTCGGCGGTCTGCTGCGCTCGGAGCAGGGGGCTCGCCAGGAGTCGGTCGAGGGCGACGCCGAGCGAACGCAAGCCCGCTGCCACGCCCGCGACCTGCTGCCGACCCCGATCCGTCAACGAACGCGTCCCGTCCGGTTCTCCCGGTGCGGACGGAGCAGCCTCTCCATGTCGGATCAGGTAGATCTCCATTGCCGAGATCTTATCTCTCCTCGCTGAGGCTGTGTGCCGCCACGTCCACCCGATGCTATATCAACAGTGTTGCTGGGAGGACTACGATGCCGGCTCGCGATCGCATGCACCCCGAAGCCCCGCGCACGAACCGCCCGTCCGCGACGAGCGCTGGCCGCGAGACGACACGAGCCTGGCAGCGTCCGGCGTTCGAGGTCGTCTGTCTCGCGTGCGAGATCAGCGCCTACGCCCCGGACGAGGGCGAGCCGCTCTTCTGAGCCGCGCGGCCCGATGGGGCGGTCGCTGCGCCGCGACCGTCGTAGAGTCATGACGGCACCCTCTCCGCGAGGCTGGTTTTCGTCCATCCGGAAGACGCTGGGCGGCTACTTCGTCGCGGGCCTGCTGGTGATCA
>CAYOHN010000422.1:0-2999 GCA_964403735.1 uncultured Spirochaetales bacterium
GACGGTCCTCGTGCAGGGCGTGACGGCCTGGTGGGTCGCCGGCGCTCTCGACGTGCGGCTACCGGCTCGCGACGTCATCGCCATTCTCGGTGCCAACGATCTCGCGCTGGAACTCGCCGCGCTACTGCGCGACGCAGGTCGGCGTACGCTGTTGATCGACGCCAATCCGCAGCACTGCCGGGCCGCGGAAGAGCGCGGCTTCAACGTCGTGTTCGGCAATGCGCTGGAGCCGCTGACGTTGGCCCGAGCGCGCCTCCAACAAGCCGGCCTGGTGCTCGGGGTGACGCCGAACGACGAGATCAACAGTCTGTTCGCGCGCGAGGCGCGCGAGCAATTCGACGTGCGGGAGTCGTACGTGGCGATGGGGCGCAGCGGCACCGGACTCACGAAAGCCGTGTTGGAGCGTCAGCGCGCCCACCTGCTCTTCGATCGACCGAAGGACGTCGAGCGCTGGTCCGTCCGGATCCGGCACGGCGCCGTGCGACGCCAACGCTGGCGGTTCGGGCGCGCTCCGGCGGAACCGCCGGCGTCGGAGGGCACCGTCACCGATCCGTGGCTCGTGCTCGCGATCGAGCGCGCCGGCCGGCTGTCGCCGATGCACGCGAGTCTCGAGCTTCGCGAGGGCGACGTTGCCCACGTCATCGTGCACGAGCCGGAGAGCGAGCGGGCCTCCGATTCACTGCGGGCGCGGGGTTGGCAGCCGATCGCCGAGGAAGAGACCCGCCCCGACTCGGGCGCGTGATCAGGACGGGATCAACATCCCGCGCTGGACCGCCGATCGTTCGCCGATCCGTTCGAGCCACGCGACGACGCGTTCCTGCTCGAGCAGCGGCGGCGCCTTCATGTCCAGCATGATCTTCATCCACGGGAAGTGCATGATGTCGCCGATCGAATATTCGCCGGCGAGGAACGGGCGACCGTCGGAGAGGATCTGATCGAGCACGGCGAGCAGGCGCGAAACCTCGTCGCCGAAGAGTTCGACCAGTTCCCGGTTCCGCTCGGGGGTCGGCTTGCGGAGCTGCGCACTGAGCCGGCCGAGGTTCGGGCCGATCCCGCCGGTCTGGAAGAACGCGTACTGGATCGCGTGGATGCGGCCCGCCGGGTCCGCCGGCAGCAGCTTGCCGTACTTCTCGGCCAGATGGAGCAGGATCGCGCCGGATTCCCAGACGACGAGACCGTCGTCCTCGAGCACGGGGATCTTGTGGTTGGGATTGAGCGCGAGGAACGCCGGCGTCATCTGTTCGTTCCGGTCGAGGTGCACCCAGACCACGTCGTACGGCACGCCGATCTCCTCGAGCGCGATCGATACCTTGCGACCGTTCGGGGTCTGGGCGGTGTGCAGTCGGATCATGAAGCGGTCTCCCCGGGCGCGATTTCGGGTCGTCGCGGGGCCAACCTACCACAGTCGAACGGCCGGCAACTCTCGTCTGCGATTCGCATTCGTCTTTTTCCTGGGAATGGATCCGGCAACTCCGTAGGATGGGGCCATGACGAGATGGTGCGTCGTCGCAGTGCTGCTGTTTGCGCTGTTTGCGCTTCCCGCCGCCGCCGAGGACGTGCCGCTCGACGCGATCATCGACGTGCTCCCGTTCGAGCCGACTCGCGAGCGCAACCGGATCCAGCTCGATCTGGCGCCGGCCGGGGCGCGGCCGTTCCGGATGATGCTCGATACCGGCGCCTCCTTCTCGGTACTGACGCCGCTTGCGGCGCGCGCTCTCGGCGTGTCGATCCGCCGGATGAAGCAGGATCCCTATGTTCGTTCGACACGACTCGGGCGGAGTCTGCAGTTCTACGTCGATACCCGTTCGAGCGCTACCGGTTCGAAGACGGGCTGGGAGTACGGCCTGCTCGGCGGGAATTTCCTCGAGCACTACGTCGTCGAACTCGACTTCGCGAATGCCCGGGTTCGCTTTCTCGATCCCGAGCGCTTCGAAGTTCCCGAACAGCCCGCCGGCCCGGACGAAGCGGTCGTGCCGATCCGCCTCGGCACGCGACGCCCGACCCTCGAAGTCGAGATCGACGGGCGTCCGCTCCGGGTGCTGCTCGACACCGGGGCTCCGTGGGGTCTGCTGCTGTCCGGTGCGGCGGCGCGCAAGGTGGGCATCGACGAGGAAGCGCTGCCGGAGGCGGGGACCTTCCAGACGACGCTCGGGCCGATGTTCGTGCGCCTCCACGAGATCGAAACGCTCGCGATCGGAGGTCTGCGCGTGGGCCCCGCACCGGTCTTCGTCTCTCCGCGTGGCTGGTACAACCTGGCCGGCGAGGCCAATGATTCGGTGATCGGCTACGACGTGCTGTCGAGTTTCCTCGTGCGCATCGACTATCCGCGCAAACGGGTCTGGCTTCGCCGGCAACGCCAGGGAGCGACGCTCTCCGGCCTTCCGTATGAACCGATGCGAGCGAGCGGCGCGATCGTCGCAGCCACGGCGACGCCAGGAGTCGTCCATGTGATCGGGGTCCACGCGGACAGTCCCGCGGCGCGGCGTGGCTTGCGCCGGGGAGACGCGCTGCTCCCCGCGCGTTCGGACGGCGAGAGCGCGACGCCGATGGAGCTGCTGGCTGCGCTCCGGGACGACGAGCCGCTTCGGGTCTTGCGCCCGGAAGGCGAGATCGACGCGATTCTCGACCTTCCGCGCGCGGGGACGGCCAGCGAAGCGGAAGCGGTCGACGAGTAGCGGGAACCAGCCGGCGGCTGATGGTCCCGCAACGTCCGCGCGGTTCCGCTATCCGTTCCCGTCATGCAAGACGGCGGGGATGCGCTCGAACGCTGGCTGACGCGGCTCTCGGTGAAACCGGTGGGCGAGGACCACTTCGAAGCCGCGCCGGTCCGGTCCGGCCGGCGGCTCTTCGGCGGTCTGCTCGCGGCGCAGGCGGCGTTCGCTGCGATGCGCACCGTCGACGTCGGCCGGCTCCACTCGCTGCATGGCTACTTCCTGCGGCCCGGGCGACCGGGCGCGGCGCTTCGCTTCGAAGTGACACGCGTCCGCGACGGACGGCGC
>CAYOHN010000423.1:0-2202 GCA_964403735.1 uncultured Spirochaetales bacterium
GCGACTTGCCCGCGGCGGCCACGCGCGTCGCGAGTTTCGAGCGCTGGCGCAAACAGCTCGTGACGCACGTGTATCGCCAGCGGCCGCTGCGGCTGTTTCGCTGTCCGGAACTGAAAATGGTTTCGGATCCCGGCGAAAGGGAAGGATCCTTTCGCGTGCGCGTTCGCGACGCACAGCGCGCGCTTCGCGATGTGGAGGTGGAAAAGTTCCGGCAACGATTCGTGCCGAAGCTCGCGCGATTGCGCGAGCAGATCGCTCGCGCCGAGGAGCGCGTCGCCAGGGAACAGAGCCAGTACACGGAGAAGAAGGTACAGGTCGCGGTGTCGATCGGTGCGACGGTGGTCGGCGCTCTCTTCGGACGCAAGCTCGGCAGCGCGACGAGTGTGGGCCGCGCCGCGACGGCCGCGCGCGGGGTCGGTCGCGCTGCCAATGAGCGCGAGGACATCGCCCGGGCGACCGCGCGGGCCGACGATCTGCGCGCGCGGCTCGCCGATCTCGAGCGGGACTTCGAGGCTGCATCGGCGCAGCTCCAAACCGCGATCGATGCGGCCACGTTGCCGCTCGAAGAGATGACCATCGCGCCGCGCAAGAGCGACATCGACGCGCGTCCCCTGTCTCTGGTCTGGGTTCCCGAGCGAAGCTCCTGAAATGACGAAGGCCCGCAGCCGGGCTGCGGGCCTTCGTCCTGCGCCGCCGATGCGGCAGAGGACTGGCAGGCTGCGGGAAAACTCTCCCGTCGCCGGGCACCGATCTCTGGGCCGCTCGCTGCGCTGCGAAAGCTCGCCGTCGCGGCGCTATGGCTGCGCTTTCGCGCCTTGCGAGCGGCCCAGATCTCGGCGCCCGGCTCGGTCCGGCGTTTGCCGCAGCCTGCTAGATGTCCTGGGGCTTCAGCGTCTTGCGCTTGTTGGACAGCGCGCGGCTCTCGGCACCGACGATGATCCCACGCACGGCTGCGTCGAGTGCGCCGTAGAAATCGCCACCCACGTTGCACTTCCTGGTGGCGGCCTTGACGCGCGACTTCGAGATCAGGAGTTCTGCGGGAGCGGCCTTCTTCCCGGCCTTGCGGCCGGTCTTCTTCGCCACTTTCTTCCTGGCTGCCATCGTTCCCCCCATGGCGCGACGTGCGCGCCCGATGTTGACGAAGTCACCGCGACGCAGACGAGCGACGCGGTGTGCCTCTCGGACCCGAGTACCCCCTCATGTCCACGACCCATGTCCACGACCCATGTGCACGAGATCGATACCCAAAGCCCCCAGGCGACGCCGATGATACGGTTTCCCTCCGGCGAAGCAAAGCCTGGAGTGCCGATTTCGGGGTCTCCACGCCGAAATGCGGCCGATCTCGACCGGAGGTCTTCGCGCCGAGCGCGCGCCGGCGGGTCGGATCTCTGCTGGGTCTACCGGCTTGGCGATTCGAGCTGGTAGACTCGGATCCGAGGAGGTATCCGATGAGCGCGCTTCGCCGTCCGTTGACCGAGATCGCCGAGTTGTTGCTGCGACGAGAGCTGTCTCCCGTCGAGGTGATGGAGGCAACGCTCGACCGCATCGAGGCGGTCAATCCCGCCGTGGTCGCCTTCGTCGCAATGCGGCCGCGCGAGGCGCTGTTGGCCGATGCACGCGCCGCCGAGGCCCGGATCGGGCGCGGCGAGGGCCGACCGCTCGAAGGGATCCCCCTCGGCGTCAAGGATCTCGAGGATGCGGAGGGGCTCGCGACCACTTACGGATCGGTGCCGTTCAAGGACCACGTGCCGGATCGCGACTCGGTACAGGTCGAACGGCTGCGCGCGGCCGGCGCGATCGTCGTCGGCAAGACCAACGCGCCGGAGTTCGGCCACACGGCGCTGACGAAGAACCTGCTGTTCGGCGTTTCGCGCAATCCGTGGAATCTCGAGCGCACGCCCGGCGGCTCGAGCGGCGGCTCTTCGGCGGCGATCGCCGGTGCGATGATCCCGCTGGTCACCGCCAGCGACGGCGGCGGCTCGATCCGCATCCCGGCCACCTTCACCGGCTGCTTCGGTCACAAGCCGAGCTACGGGCGCATCCCCCACGCGCCGGCAGATCTCTGGCCGATGGACGACACCGCGGGCGTCGGCCCGCTCACGCGGACCGTTGCGGACGCTGCCCTCCACCTGGACGTCACCGTCGGCGCGCACCCTCTCGATCCGAACTCGCTGCCGCATCCGGGGTTGTCGTATCGGCAGG
>CAYOHN010000423.1:2212-2998 GCA_964403735.1 uncultured Spirochaetales bacterium
CGGCAGGTCCTGTCGCAGCTGCCAACTGGTCTGCGGATTGGCTACTCGCCGGATCTCGGCTACGCCGTCGTCCAGTCCGACCTCGCGGAGATCGTCGGAGAGGCGGTGCAGGTCTTCGAACAGCTCGGTCATCACCTGGAACTCGTGAAGGACGGTCCGCCGGAGCCCGGCCGAGACTGGGGCCTGATCGGCGTCTTTCAGCTTCTCGGCCGCTTCGACGCGCTGCTGCCGGAGCGCGAGCACGAGTTCGGCCGTTCGTTCATCCAATCCGTGAAGCTCGGCGTCCAGATGACACCGTCTCGCTTTGCCGATTTCCGGCGCCGCCGCGAGGAACTGAATCGCTGGTGCGCGCAGCTCTTCGAGGACTACGACCTGCTGCTCACGCCGACGGTTCCGTACGATCCGCCGGCCGCCAAGGGTCCCCTGCTCGCCGAGGTCGAAGGGCGCCCGCAGCCGCAGGCGAACGTCGGTAGCTTCACGATGCCGTTCAATCTGTCGTGGCATCCCGCGGCGACGGTTCGCGCCGGGTTCTCGAAGGCCGGGCTTCCGGTGGGGATGCAGATCGTCGGTCCGAGGCACCGCGACGATCTGGTGCTGCAAGCGGCGTGGGCGTTCGAGCAGGCACGCCCGTGGGCGCACGAGTGGCCGGAGATCTGACGCTCCGAGCGGTGTTCCCTTCATCCGGATCCGGCATCAGACCGATTTCCTTCCATCGCGGTCCCCGCGACTTCTCTGGAGCAACACGATGGCAACCTTCCTGCAGCCTTACGCACCCCAGGCCTACGC
>CAYOHN010000424.1:0-2997 GCA_964403735.1 uncultured Spirochaetales bacterium
CGTGACGCGTTCGATCTCGTCTGCACGGGTGGCTTTGGGAAGCATGATGGCAGCGGCTCCGCCGGCCACGGCCGCTTCGAGATCGGCTTCGAAATACGGCGTGCCCGGCGGGTTCACGCGGACGGCGGGCTCGGCCCCTCCGAAGTCGCCGGCCTTGAGGAACGCCGCGACGTGTTCGCGCGCGTGATCCTTCTCGGCCAGCGAAACCGAATCTTCGAGATCGAGCAGCAGTGTGTCTGCACCAGCGCCCCGCGCCTTTTCGAGCTTGCTCGGCTCGCCACCGGGGACGAAGAAGAGCGAGCGTCTCAGCGTGTCGGTGGATGCGGTGTTCAAGCCGTACTCGGTCGATCAGGGGATTGGGCGATTCGGGCCCCGAAGGTGCCAGCGACGATCAGCCGGGCGGCTGCCTCCGGGTTCTCCTCGTGTGCCAGGTGGCCGAGCTTCGAGAGAATGACACGCTTCGCGCGAGGGATGTGCGTCATGATCTCCCGCGCTTGCGAGGGGGCGATGTAGCGGTCGCGTTCGCCGACGATAAGCGTGAGCTCGCTCGGCAGGCGGGGCAGGTCACGCAGCAGGGGCTTGAGCTCCCAGCTCGCCATCATCCGCAGAGCCGAAGCGACGTGCGGTGGATTCCTCATCAGCCGGCCATACAGCTCCACGCTGGCGTCGTCCAACCTCGAACCCGTCCCCCTCAGCAACCGAGCGACGACGTCGGCGTTGCGTCCGCGTTTCGCCAGCAGTCTCGGAAGCAACGGGGTCCACGTCATCGCCCGAGCCATCTGGGCGAACCACGATTCCGCGTGCCCGCCCAGCGGCAGCAGGGCGCCATTCAGGCTGAAGATGCGCTCCGGTGTGATCGCCCCGTCGAGATTCATTCGGCAAGCGATCGCCGCACCGGCCGAATGCCCGACGACGCCGCTGGGCGCGATGTCGAGACGACCGAGCAGGGCTGCGAGCGCTCGACTCATCGCGGGCAGCGAGAAGCCCGCTGTGCCGGGCGCCTCGGTGAACCCGTGGCCGGGCAGATCGGGTGCGACCACGGTGAAGTGCTGCGCGAGCAGAGGCGCCATCCGTCGCCAGGAGTGGGTCGATGCGCCGGTGCCGTGGAGCAGCAACAACGTGGGCCCTGACCCGAGCTGCTGCACGTGCCAGCGAAGCCCGCCCGCGCGTACGAAGCGACTCGCTCCGCGGTTCGGCCAGTCCGCGCCGTCCTTCGCCCATTCGAGTTCTTCACCGAACAAGAGCCGCTTCGCAGCCCGGCTGGCCTGGAACGACCACAGGTCTTGTTCGGCGTGAGGCCTTCGTGCGGCGCGTGTCGTATCACCCATGGGCCGTCACGCTCTTTACAGCCCCACATAGGGCCGTCGCATCGGCATGGGGGAGTGGCAGGTACTTCGCCTCCATCTCTTTTGCCAGGCGTTCCGCATCCGGTTGCGGACGTTTCGAAGTATCGACGAGCAGCGCGGCGATCCCTGCGCGACGAAGCGAGCGCGCAGAGGCCAGCGCATCCTCGGCGGCCCGGGCGCGCCCGGCGACCGCGTCCCGCGCCACGTTCGCCCGGCCATCGGTCAGCAACACGATCAGCGGCGTGCCCCCGCGCGTGCGCACGCTCGCTGCGAGCTCCGCAGCGGCGTCGATGCCCGACGCGAGTGGTGTTCCGCCGCCGCCGGCCATGGAGGAGAGGCATCGCTTTGCGCGAACCAATGAGCGGGTCACGGGGAGCACGAGCTCTGCGCGCTTGCCACGGAAGGAGACCAGTGCCACCTGATCGCGTCGCGCGTAGCAATCCGCCAGCAAGAGCTCGATGGCGCCCTTGGCTTCCGCGAGTCGCTGCAGCGCCGTCGAGCCGGATGCGTCGATGGCGAAGATGGCCGTCGTCTCGCTCTTCTGTTGATAGCGAGTCAGCCTGAAGTCCTCGCGCCGGATCTGCAGAGTCCGATCGTCACCGGCTGCGCTGGCGGCCCGGCGTCGCATGGGCTGCCATGGGGCAGCGCTTCGCAGGGTCTCGACGACGTTCAGGCGCGCGCCGCGATCCGGGGATCCGCGTCGCGTACCCGCCGGACGCCCGCGTAGGGATGCGCGCATCAGACCGGCCCGGCCGGGGGGCGCCGAGCCCTGTCGCCCGAGCGATTCGCGGAGTCGAAGCGTCTCGAGGAGCTTCGGCGGGAGCGCGGCCAGCGCGGCCTCGAGCACCATCTCCTCGAGTTCCTTCAGGTCGAGCTCGCCCGACGGCATCTCTTCTTCTTCCGGTCCATCGGGCTGCTCGTCTTCGGGGGGCTGGTGTTCGTCTTGTGCCGACGGATCCTCGACGTGCTCGGGCTCGCCGGCGGGGAGGGCCTGCGCACGTGGCACGAGGACGAGGCACGCGGCTCGCTGGAGGTCGACCTCCGACACCTGGTCGCGACCCGCGAGCGCCGCCGAGGCACGCGCCACGCGCAGACACAGTTGCACTGCACGCGAAGATGCGATGCCGAGCGCGGCGGCGGTACTGCAGAGCGCCTCGATCGAATCCGGCCGCAACTCCACCGTGCTGAGCCGCTCCCGTGCTCCGGCGATATCGAGCATGAGATTCGGGATCACGGCCTCGCTCAGCGCGATGTCCTTCAGGTCGAGGTGGAAGGCGAGGCGCTCGCACAGGGCGGGCGCAGGCCTTTCCTCGTCGCTCAGGCCTTCATCGAGCGCAATGACACCGATGCGCGCCGGGATTCGTCGGGTCACGCCGTCGCGCTCGAGGTGGATCTCGCGATCGTCGAGGACGCTTCCGAGCATCGCGGCGTGCGCGCGCGTCATGCGTTCCGCCATTGCCGCGACGACGACACCTCCGTCGGCCTCCGCCAGGATCCCGCGCTGCACCACGGGCTGGCCAGCTTCGAGCGTGGCGGTGAGGTCCAGCCCGCCCAGCAGCCGCTCGTCGGAAACATGGAGTGGGATGCGACGCCAGGGTGTGCGCTCGGGAAGCAGTTCGCGAGCCAGCGCCAGCCAGGTGTCCCGCACCGG
>CAYOHN010000425.1:0-2981 GCA_964403735.1 uncultured Spirochaetales bacterium
GGCTCGCGCTCTTCGCAATGCCGCTGCTCCTCCTGTTCGCCGCCGTGCTGGTGGTCCGGGTGCTCACGCTGGACCCGCCGCCGGGCGCCGGCCCCGACCAGACCGTCTCGGCGGGGCTCGGATTCGTCTGGAACCCCGACTTCTCGGCGCTCACGATGCCATCGGTGTGGCTCGCGGCGGCCGGCCAGATCTTCTTCACCATCTCGGTCGGCTGGGGCATCGTCCATACCTATGCCTCGTACATCGGACCCGACGACGACGTCGCGCTGACGGGCCTCTCGGCGGCGAGCCTCAACGAGTTCGCCGAGGTCGTCCTCGGCGGGACCATCGCGCTGACCGCGTCGGTGGTCTTCTTCGGCGTCGTCGCCTCGCAAGAGATCGCCGCGGCCGGCTCCTTCGATCTCGGCTTCCAGACGATGCCGCTGGTGCTCGAGCAGCTCCCCGGTGGCCGCCTGTTCGGCACGCTGTGGTTCCTGCTGTTGTTCTTCGCCGGCCTCACGTCGGCGGTCGCGCTGCTCCAGCCACTGATCGCGATGTTGCGCGAGGACTTCGGCCTGCCGCGCCAGCGTGCGGTGCTGCTCACGGGCGTTCTGCTCTTCGTCGGTGCGCAGCCGGTGATCCTGTTCCTGCAACACGGATTCCTGGACCAGATCGACTTCTGGGCCGGCACCTTCGGGCTGCTGCTGTTCGGATTCCTCGAGATCGTGATCTTCACGCGCATCCTCGGCATCGAGCGAGGCTGGCGGGAGATCACGCATGGCGCCCGGATCGCCGTGCCGCGGCTGTTCCGGTTCGTCATCGCGTGGGTCACACCGATCGGACTCGGCGCCATCCTGCTGTCGTGGACGGCGACCGAGCTGGTGCCGGCGCTGTCGATGGAGACCCTCGCAGCGGCCGACCGCCCGTACGTGATCGGCTCGTGGGCGATGATGCTGGGGCTGCTGGGGGGCTTCCTCGCGGCCGTGCACTTCGGCCTGCAGCGGCGGAAACGCAACGGCGCGGGAGACGACTCGTGACGCTCGCCGGCTGGATCTTCCTCGGCTGCGCATGGAGTTTCGTCATCGGGCTCGCGGCGTTCTGCATCGTGAAGACGCTGCGAGAGGATTGACGCGCAGCCGCCGGCGGCGCGCCGGCACCGCCGGACCGACTCGCTACGTTCCGCGCTCGGAGGTTCACGATGGGGGGCGCCGCCGCGCCGCGAAACGCCGAAGCACGCCTCGACGCCGCGCTGGGCGCCTGGGTGGACCGGGTCGAACGCCATGCGCGGCTCGTGGTTTGGACCGTGCTCGCCGTCACGGTGATCTCGCTCGGCTGGGCCGCGACGCACCTCGGAGTCAACTCCGACAACATCCGCATGCTCGGCGAGGACCTGCCGGTCCGGCAGCGTCACGACGAGTTTGCGCGCGTGTTCCCGAACCTCACCAATGCGCTACTCGTCGTGGTCGACGGTCCGACGCCGGAAACGGCGCGCCAGGCCGCCGACGCCCTCGCCCGCCGCCTCGCGGAGCGACCGGATCTCTTCCCCGATGTCTTCCGGCCCGGCGGCGGCACGTTCTTCGAACGCAACGGGCTGCTGTTCCGGTCGCCCGAAGAACTCGAGGCGCTCGGCAACCAGATCGCCGAGTTCCAGCCGTTCCTCGTCGCACTCGATCGCGAACCGACGATCGCGACGCTGACATCGCTGGTGCAGGCGGGCCTCGAGCGATTCGACCCCGACACGACGGACCCCACCCCCTGGACGGCCGTATTCGATCGGATCTCTCACGCGACCGTCTCGGTGTACGAGGAGTATCCCGTCGCAGTTTCCTGGGAGGAGCTGCTGTTGCGCGGATCGGCGCTGGAGACGCGGACACGCGAAGTCCTCGTCGTCGAGCCCGTCCTCGACTTCGACTCGGTGCTGCCCGCAGCCGATGCACTGGCCGCGGTGCGCGCGGCAGCCGCCGAGACGAGCGCTCCGGGCGTGCGCGTCCGGATCACCGGGAACCCCGCGCTGAATCACGAAGAGATGCTGGCGCTCGCTTGGGACATCGGCATCCTCGGAGCACTTTCGTTTGCGATCGTCGCAAGCATCCTGTGGCTGGCGCTGCGCTCGTGGCGACTGCTGCTCGCGGCGCTCGCCACGCTGCTGGCCGGCCTCGTATGGACGACGGCAGTGGCGTCGATCACCGTCGGGCACCTCAATATCATGTCCCTGACGTTCGCCGTGCTGTACATCGGGCTCGGCATCGACTTTGCGATCCACCTGCTGATGCACTACGCCGAAGAGCGTCGAAGCGGCGCCGAGCACCGGGCGGCACTGCGCGTCGCAACGCGCCTCACCGGCAGCTCCCTCGTGCTGTGCGCAGTGACCACATCGATCGGCTTCTACGCCTTCCTGCCGACGGACTACCTGGGCGTCGCGGAGCTCGGCCTGATCGCCGGCACCGGCATGTTGGTGATCCTCTTCCACACGCTGACGTTCCTCCCGGCACTGCTGTCGTCGTGGCTCGAGCCGCCGCCGGCCGAGGAGATCAGCCGGGAGCCGCGGATCCCCGATTCCTGGTCCCGGCGCCTCGAACGGCATCCCGCGGCGATTCGTCGCATTGCAGCGATCGCAGCGGTCGCCGCGCTGTTCGCGCTTTCCGGGCTGCGCTTCGATCCCAACGTCGTGGACCTCCGCAACCCGGAGACGGAATCCGTCCAGACCTTTCGCGACCTCGTCGCCGACGGCGGAGCAGTAACGCCCTGGTATGCGGACATCCTGGCGCCGGATCTCGCCGCCGCGCAAACGCTCGCCGCGCGACTGCGCGCCCAACCGGGCGTCTCTCGGACCGTGACCCTCGCGGACTACGTCCCCGCCGAGCAGGACCTGAAGCGAGAGTTGCTCGCCGACATCGCCCTGTTGATCGATCCCCTCGGCGAGCTTACGCCGGACACACAGGAGCCCGCCGCCCATCCTTCGGAACAGGTCGCCGCGCTGCGTGCGCTGCACGACGCACTCG
>CAYOHN010000426.1:0-2976 GCA_964403735.1 uncultured Spirochaetales bacterium
AGCTGTGCCGTGACCAGGTTGGAAATGTTGTCGTCGATCGGCGTGCCGACGAAGTTGTCCGGCCCGGCATACCGGATTTCGAGCTGGATCGACGCGTCGAGATCCGTCACGGAGACCAGCGGCGGACCCGGCGGCGGCTCGGGCTCGCGCGGTCCTCCGCCGCCGCACGCGGCGAACGCGCCGATCGAAGCCATCGCCACGGCCGCGCAGGAAGCCGCCCGCGCGCGCCGACTCAGAGCAGCTCCTTCACCGCCGCCGGCATCTCCTTGGCGACGCGCACGATCGGAATGCCGGTCTGGACGTTCTGCTGCATCTCCTGGAACGAGCGCGGCAGGTCTTCGAACGCATAGATCTCCTTGTGCACGGTGGGCCGGAACACCTTTCCGTACAGCTCCGTCGCCGCATGGCAGCCGTCGACGGTCTCGTAGTGCGTGTGGTCGATCGTCACCTGCTTCACGGACAGGATCGTCGAGTTGTACTCGACGACCTGCGAGAGCTGCCAGCCGGCCGATACGTTGACACCACAGCGCGCCGCCACCGCCAGCCCGGCGCCGAACACCGGCCCGCGCAGCATGTCGGCGACGACGTGCATTCCCTCGCCCCCGGTGAGCTTCTTGACGTCGTTCGAGAACTGTTTGACGCCGTCCTTGTTGCGGAAGCGGTCGTAGGCTTTCTGGTCGATCCCGGTGATGCCGAGCTTCTCGAGCGCCTCGCGACGCTCCGGGCTGCCGGAGCAGAAGTAGGCGTCGTGTCCCTCCGCCTTCGCGAGCATCAGAAAGCACTCGCCGACGCCGCCGCCGAACGACAGCACGTTCAACACGGCGCACCGCTCGCGCGAGACCTTGATCCGGTAGATCGCCAGCGCGCGTCGCCACATATGATACGCCGTCGGCGCCCGCAGCGGGAGCGCGGCGATCTCCCACAGGTCGAGCCCGCAGTCGAGCGGGGCGCGCACGAGCTGCCAGTCGCCGACCACCGCCTCCTCGCCGTACCAGCCGACGGATTCCGGCTGGTCGTAGGCCCAGATCCGCAGCGGATAGCCGTAGATGTCGGGCTCGCCGTTGCAGTGCGTCAGCACGATGTCGCCCGGCTTCCACTTCGAGACCTCGGCCCCGACGCCGATCACCTCGCCGACCGCCGAGTTGCCCGGATAGATCTTGCCGCCGCGCAGCTCGGCGATGTTCACGGTGTCGGCGAGCGCGGCGTGGTTGATGTTGTGCTCGCCCGACACCGCGAGGATGCGCAGGTGGACGTCGCGCGGCCCGACCGGCCGCAGCTGGGCTTCGTCGAGCTGGACGACGCGGGCGATGTCGAAGTCGTGGGGACTCGAGCCGACGCGGGCGCGCTCGGCGGCGATGGATTCGGTGCTGATCGAGTAGGCTCGGGGCATCGGGACGTCTCCTGGTGAGGCTTCGGCCGGGCCTCGTCCGGCGCGGGCCGCGCGCCATCCTAGCCGAGCGCGCGCGCCTTGCCCGGGTCCGCGAAACTGGATACCGTGCGCGGCCTTACGGCTTCCCCATCCGCCGTCGTCCCGAGCCTTCCCGCGGTCTGCGGGCCGGCGCTCGGGCGCGAGTGCCACGGGGCGGGCCCCGGCGGAGATCGCGATGCGTTTCTACGAGTACGAGTCCAAGGCGCTGTTCCAGCGCCACGGCATGCCGCTCGGCAAGAGCGGGCTCGCCCACTCGGCCGCCGATGCGCGCCGGATCGCCGGCGAGATCGCCGGGCCGGTGGTGCTGAAGAGTCAGGTGCTGTCGGGCGGCCGGATGAAGGCGGGTGCGGTGAAGTTCGCCGACACGCCGGACGAGGCCGCCGCGCACTACGAGGCGATCGTCCCGATCGTCGTCAACGGCCAGCAGTGTCGCGCGGTGCTGGTCGAAGAGAAGAAAGGCATCGCGCAGGAGTACTTTGCGGCGATCACGTGGGACGGCCGGCGCAAGCAGCCGGTGCTGATCTTCTCGGACATGGGCGGCATCGACATCGAAGAGGTGGCGGAGACCCATCCCGAGCACGTCTCGAAGACCCATTTCTCGTCGCTGCTGCCGATCACGCCGCGCATCGCGAAAGAAGCGATCGCCGCCACTGGCGTCACCGGGCAAGCGCTGAACCGATTGACGCCGATCGTCTTCGAGCTGATGCAGGTCTTCCTGCGCTACGACCTGACGCTCGCCGAGATCAACCCGCTCGCCCGGCTCGAGGACGGGCGCTTCGTCGTGCTCGACGGCCACATCGACATGGAGGCCGAGGCGCGCGGCGCGCACAAGATGCTGCTCGAGGAGCTCGGCATCGGGCCCGACGAGACCCGCCAGGCCCGCGAGGCGACGGCCTTCGAAACACGCGGCGCCGAAATCAACGCGCAGGATCACCGCGGCGTGGCCGGCAACGTCGTCGAGTTCGACGGCGACCTGGGGCTCGTGATCGGCGCCGGCGGCGGCTCGCTGACGCTGTTCGACGCAGTCCGCAAGCATGGCGGGAAGCCGGCCAACTACTGCGAGATCGGCGGCAACCCGTCGGTGAAGAAGGTCCAGGAGCTGACGCGGCTGATCCTGTCGAAGCCCGGCGTCCGCAAGATCGCCGTGATGATGAACGTGGTCTCGAACACGCGGGTGGACATCGTCGCGCGCGGCGTCATCAAGGGCTGCGTCGAGTCCGGCAAGGATCCGAAGGACATCCTCGCGATCTTCCGGATCCCCGGCGCGTGGGAGGGCGAGGGCTTCAAGATCCTCGCCAAGTACGGCGTCGACTACTGCGACCGGTCGGTCTCGATGTACGAGGCGGCAGGCAAGGCCGTCGCCAAGCTGAGGAGTGCGTGATGCGACGAAGCGCGGGCGACGGCCGCGCAGCGAGCCGAAGGCGAGCGAAGTCAACAGACGGCGCCGTCGCCAAGCTGAACGGCTGAGGGCACGCATGTCCATCCTCGTCGACCAGGACACCACCTTCATCGTGCAGGGCATCACCGGCCGCGAGGCCGTGAGCCTG
>CAYOHN010000427.1:0-2968 GCA_964403735.1 uncultured Spirochaetales bacterium
GCGCTGCGCCGCCAGCGCGCGTTCGGCGGTGGCCCGCCAGGTCGGCGGGTGGTCGCGCGTCCGATAGGTCCCGCTGCCGCGACCGAAGTGCGCGACGGCGAGGTAGCGCAGCAGTGTGTCGGTCCCCAACCGATCGAGGAACGGCAGCGTCCACGCCACCCGCGTCGCAGCTTCGCCGCGCAGCAGCTCCATCCCGAGCGTCAGGCCGCGCGCCCCCGCCGCGCCGAGCAGCGCGCCGGCGAGCATGCCCCCGCCGAGCGTCAGGCCCGCGTGCGCCAGGTCTGCCGCCAGGCCGCCGACGGCGCCGCCGACGAGTCCGCCGAACGCGGGATGGCTCCAGCGCCCGAGACTCGCGCCGCTGCTGACGTCGACCAGTTCGACGCGGAGCTCCTCGGCCGCCTCCCCGGTGAGGCCCTGGCCGGCGATCAGCGCGTCGTTGGCGTCGGCGATCGCGTGTTCGAGCCGGCGCGCCAGCGTTTCGGCATGGCGGCGCCGCTCGCGCGCGCCGAACGCGCTGCGCGAGGCCGGCACGGCATCGCTGGCAGCAGTCGCCAACAGGACGGCCATCGCGTCGATGGCGCTGCGCAGGATCGCGAGCTGCTCGTCGCGCCAGCGGGTCAGCAGGGCGGTGAGCAGTGCGCGCCCCCCTTCGTCGGGCAACGTGTCGCGGATGCGTTCGAAGAGCAGGCCCTCCTGCACCCAGCAACGCGTGAATGCGTCGAGCGCGAGCGTCTCGCGGACGATGGGATGATCGGCCAGCGCCGTACGCCAACGCGTCACGTCCGCGGTTCGGGCCGCGACGTCGCCCGGCGCGCCGATCTGGTTCAGCAGCACGACCACGGGCCGCCCGATCCAGCCGAGGATGCGCAGCTCCGGGCCGACGTAACCGGCGTCGCCCGGATCTTCGCTGGCGTTCACCAGGTACAGCACGACGTCGGCTTCGTCGCGCACGTGTCGCACCGCCTGCTGGCTGCAGAACAGCGCGCGGTCGGCGAAGCGATCCCAGACCTGGGCGATCAGCCAGCCGACGGGACTCTCCTGCCCCCGCAGCCGTTGCCACAGCCGGGCCGAATCACCGAAGCCGGGCGTGTCGACCAGCACCACGCGCTCGCCGGTGGCGGTCTCGAGCAGCACGAACTCCTCGGCCTCGTCGGTCACGTGGGCGTGATCGAAGACCTCGCCGACCTCCCGCCGCAGCAGTGTGCGCGCCAGTGTGGTCTTGCCGACGTTGGTGTGCGAAACCAGCGACAACACGACCGCTCTCGGTGTCGCCCCGCTCGCTTCGGCGCCGGGCGTTGCGCCCGCGCTCACGCCGCCTCTCCCGGAACGCTGCGATCGAGCGCCGCGCGCGCTTCTGCGAGGGTGGCGTCGGCGCCGGCATCGAGCGGGCGCAGCGCGGCGAAGCGCAGGTCCGCCGCGCGGCCGACCCGCTCCCACGCGCGGCGCCGCTG
The DNA here is from genome assembly GCA_964403735.1 of uncultured Spirochaetales bacterium. Taxonomy (GTDB): domain Bacteria; phylum Myxococcota_A; class UBA9160; order UBA9160; family PR03; genus CAADGG01. Next base: position 1,452 of record CAYOHN010000427.1, read on the forward strand.
CCCGATCCGCTCGGCGCCGCTGCGCTCGCCGAGCCGCTCCCGATACGGCCCCTCGTCCAGCAGCACCAGCAGCGCCGGCGGATGCGCGGCGCGGGCCGCGTCCGCGCGCAGCGCTTCGAGGAAGACGCCGTGGACTTCCTCTTCCGGCGACTGCGCGAGATTGAAGACGACCACGCGCGCGTGCGGCGCGCCCGACCCCGAGGATGCCGCCGCCGGGGATGCCGCCGGCAGCTCGGCTCCGTAGTCGAGCGGCTCGCGGACCTCGATGCGCGCGCGGTTGCCGAACAGCTCGTGCAGCAGCTCGAGCAATCCGTCGTGCGCCGCGGCGCTGGGCCGATGGCTATACAGCAGCACTTCGACGCGCACGCCCGCGCCGCGGTCCGGCGCTCGCAGCCGCAGGTAGTACGGTTCGTCGAGCGGCGGCGCCAACGCGCGGGCGAGCCGGCGCGCGCGGCGGCCTTCGCGCAGCGCCAGCAGCGCGCGCGGCACGACGATGCCGGCGGCCGCCGTCAGCGCCCACAGGTGGATCCACGTCGCGGCGGGGTCGTCGCCATCCGGCGCGCGCAGCCCCGCGAGGTGCGGCTCCGTCAGCAACGCCGCCGCCGGCGTCGGTCGCTCGGGTCGGAAGGTGTCGATGGTGAACGCCGCCGGTCCCAGCACGGCGCCGAGCAGGCCCGCCACCTGCGGCGCCTCGAGGAACGTGCTCTCCCAACTGGCGCGGTACTCGAACGCGAGCCCGCGTAGGTACATGCCGGCGACGAGGCCGATCGCGAAGCCGAGCGCGCCGACGTGCAGCAGCCGCCGCAGGCGCGCTGCCAGCATCGGCGCGGTGAGCGCGCGCCACTGCGCGGCGAAGCGCGCGAGCGCGCGGCTCAGCCAGCGCGCCTCGTCCGGGGTGGCGCCGGCGAGGCGTCGCTGCGCGAGCCAGTCCGCCAGCCGACCGGCTGCGGCCGCGAGCCCCGCGGCGGGCTCGCGGCGCGCCAGCAGCGGACCCAGCGCGAGCAGCGCATACACCGCCGCGTTCCAGAGCAGCAGACCGAGCAGCGGGAACGCCAACAGGTTGATGCGCCGTTCGCTGCCGAGGACGTCGGCCGCGAATCCCGCGACCGCGGTTCCGGCGAGCACCGGGAACAGCGGCAGCGACAGGCGCAGCGTCGCCAGTGCCGCGCGCACGGCCGGATGCCGGCGAGTCAACACCGCACCGAGTTGCTCGGCCCGAACGGCGAAGAAGCGACGCGGCTCGATCGCCGCGCCCGGACCGGCTGCACTGGCGTCACGAGCCGCTCGCGTCGCCGCATCGCGCTCGCGCCGCACGAGGAAACGCTGCTCGGGATCGCTTTCCTCGCAGGCCTGCACCAGCAGGATCTGGGCGAGCTGCTGCTCGGGATCGTTCGTCGTCGGGGCGCGTCGCGCGCTCGGGACCTCGGGCACGGCGGCAGGGTAGCGGGCGTGTCGCCCCGCGGGCGCCGCCGTGCCGCCGTCGCCCGGAGCGTCTGCGATAGACTGCCCGACGACCC
>CAYOHN010000428.1:0-2958 GCA_964403735.1 uncultured Spirochaetales bacterium
CTTTTCCGGAATCCGCATCTTTTCGGTACACCAAAGAACCAAAACCGCCATCCGTTGGAGTCGAGCCGGGTGCGAAGGGAAGAGAGCCGGAGTCAGTCGGCGTGCGGCGCAGAGCCGTCGCCCTGCCGCACCACGAGCCGGGTCACCAGCTTGTCCCGCCACTCGCTCGCCGACCCGATCGACGCGGCCAGCCAGCGCGCGCGCCGATAGAACAGATGGCAGTCGTACTCCCAGGTGAAGCCGACGCCGCCGTAGATCTGGATCATCTCCTGCGCCGCCATCTCGAACGCATCGCTCGCGGCCGCGCGGAAGCTGCACGCCGCCAGCGGCAGCTCGTCGCTGCCGGAACTCAGCGCCCACGCGGCGTAGTAGCCGTTCGAACGGGCGATCTCGATCTTCGCGTAGAGATCAGCGAAGCGATGCTTGATCGCCTGGAACGATGCGATCGGTCGGCCGAACGCGTAGCGGCCGAGCGCGAACTCACGCGTCAGCTCCATCGCGCGCGTCGCGCCGCCGAGTTGCTCGAAGCCGATGACGACGGCGGCGCGATCGAGCAACGCGGAGACCCGCGCCGCACCGCCCTCTGCGGCCCCGAGCCGTTCGGCCGGCGCGTCCTGGAACTCGATCCTCGCGAGCGAGCGCGAGGGATCGAACGAGGCGATGCGAGTGCGCGTCACGCCGGCGCCGTCGAGATCGACCAGCGCCAGCACCGGCCCGCTCTCGCCTTTCGCGACCACCACGGCCATGCTCGCCACCTCGCCGTCGAGCACCGGCAGCTTGGCGCCTCGAACTTTGCCATCGGCGAAGCGGACGGCGACGGACTCCGCCTCGGTCTCGCCGGGCCCCTCCGCGAGCGCGAAGGTTCCGATGGCATCGCCGGCCGCGAGTCGCGGCAGCCATTGCTGCTTCTGCGCATCACTGCCGTACGCGAGGATCGCCTCCGTACACAGCGTCACCGACGACGAGAACGGGATCGGAGCGAGCGAGCGGCCGATCTCCTCGGCGATGAGCACCAGCTCGAGGTACCCGAGCCCGGCGCCGCCGTGCTCCTCGGGAATCACCGCTCCGAGCCAGCCCATCTCGGCGACGCCCTTCCACAGCGCGGCGTCGTGGTGCGCGTCGGTGGCCTCGAGGACCTTGCGACAGACGTCCGGGCCCGCGTGCTTGGCCAAGAAGTCCCGCGCCGTCTGCTGGACGAATTGCTGGTCCTCGGAGAACTCGAGGTTCATCTGGGTGCTCCTTCGACTCCAAAGTCAATTTCGGCTGGCAGCATAGCGTGCCGCTTGGAGTCGGCAGCTTCGCACCGACTCCAGAACCCTCTTGCTGCGACGTTCCTCCGGCAGACGGCGAGGAGAGACTCGCCGTTGGGCTACTTCAGCTCGTCGCGGCCGTAGCCGAGGATGTTGCGCGCGATGATCAGGCGCTGGATCTCTCCGGTGCCCTCGTAGATATCGGTGATCCGAACATCGCGAAACCACTTCTCGAGCAGGTGTTCGCGCGAGGCGCCCATCGGACCGAGCAGCTCGATGCATCCCTGCGTGATCTCGCGCACCGCGGCGCCGGCCTTCGCCTTGCAGATCGACGACTCGATGTTGTTCGGCTGCCCCTGGTCGGAGAGCCACGCGGCACGCTGCACCGTGAGCATCGCGGCCTCGTACAGCGCTTCGAGTTCGAGGAAACGCTGCGCCGCCGCCGACTGCGCGGCGATGCCGGGTCCGTACTCGATGGCGATGCCGGCCTCGCGCAGCGCGTCGCGCGCGAAGTCGAGCGCTGCCTCCGCCATCCCGAGACCGATCGCCGCCACGGCCGGCCGCGTCATGTTGAAGGTCTTCATGACGCCGCGGAAGCCGCCGGACGATTCCTTCGGAATCTCCTCCTTGCCCCCGAGCAGGTTGCCGCGCGGAATCCGGCACTTGTCGAACACGTAGGCGGCCGTGTCGTCGGCGCGGATGCCGAGCTTCTTCTCCTTGCCGGAGACGATGAAGCCCGGTGCGCCCTTCTCGACGAGGAAGGACTTGATGCCGGCGCGTCCCGCGGACTTGTCGATCGTCGCCCAGACCACGACGCCCTGCGCGCGACACCCGGTGGTGACGAAGATCTTCTCGCCGTTGAGCACCCACTCGTTCGTCGCCTCGTCGAGCACGGCCGTCGTCGACACGCGCGAGGGGTCCGAGCCGCAGCCCGGCTCGGTGATCGCCATCGCCAGGGTCAGGCCGCCCCACTTTTCCTGCTGCTCGGGGGTGCCGGCGGCGCGCAGCGCCGCGTTGCCGAGGCCGCCCTTGCCGCGGCGCATCCGCACCGAGTAGTCGCCCCAGGTCTGGCCGGCCGTCAGCATCATGCTCATGACGCCGAGGCCGGTGTCCTCGGGCCCGCGCCCTGCGAACAGGCTCATCGTCGGCGGAAACTCGCTCGCCTCCGGCAACTCGTCGGGCGGGAACTCGTCCTCGTGCTCGTCGTAGTGGCGCGCATAGCTCCGGCACACCAGCGCCTCGCGGCGGATCGCGTCGAGCACCTTCTGGTCGTTCGTCGTCAACGTGAAATCGATCATGGGGGTCTCCTGATTCCTGGAAAATTCCTAGAGCGTCACGACGCCGTCGAGGACGCCGAGGGTTCGAGCATTGCGGTACCACAGTTCGACCGGGTGTTCGCGGATGAAGCCGTGCCCGCCGAGCACCTGCACGCCGTCGTCGGCGATCTTCATCGCCTGGCGCGCGCAGTAGCTGTGCGCGAGATGCGCTTCGCGCGTGGCGTCGAGCCCTTGCTCGAGCCGGCTCGCGGCCTTCCACACCAGCCAGCGCATGGACTCGACCTCGATGCGCATGTCCGACAGCGTGAACGCGATCGCCTGCTTGCGCGCGATCGCCTCGCCGAAGGCCTCGCGATCCTTCGCGTACGGGATGGCGTACTCCATTACGGCTCGCGAGACACCGACGAGCGTCGCGGCGAGGGCCGTGCGGG
>CAYOHN010000429.1:0-2958 GCA_964403735.1 uncultured Spirochaetales bacterium
TCGGTCACCCCCGTCATGGATCGACAGTACTTCCGCTCGATCTACTGTCGTATCCCGGGCGGAGTCATCTTCGAGATCGCCACGGACAGTCCGGGCTTCGATGTCGATGAGCCGATCGAATCGCTCGGAGATCCGGGCGTGTCCCGGGCGCGTCGGGACGCGGCCGGCGAGGCGCTCGAGCGCCTGGTCTTCCGCGAGCTGTTCGAGTTCCGCTTCCTGCAGACCGATCCGAACTTCGCGAACTACCGCATTGATCCGGAGACGGATCGAATCGGTCTGCTCGACTTCGGGTCGACGCAGGAGATCGAGCCGGCGCTGTCGGAGAAGTATGCGCGCATCTGCCGCGCGATCCTCGCTGGGGATCGCGAGGCCGTGCGCGCCGGCGCCGTCGACATCGGGTACTCGAGGCCCGACGAGAGCGAGGCGCGGGCCGCGGGCGTCGTCGATCTGATCCTGCTCGTATGTGAGCCGCTGCGCCAGCCGGGTCCCTACGATTTCGGGCGCTCCCGGCTACCCGCGCGCGTCCGTGATCTCGGCATGGATCTCGCGTTTCGGCGCGGCTTCCTGCGCGCTCCGCCGGCGGAGACGATCTTCCTGCACCGCAAGCTGGTCGGGTCGTTCCTTCTCTGCGCGCGGATCCGCGCGCACGTCGACGTCCACGCGCTGATCCGGTCGCAGATCGGAGCCGCATAGAGCCTTCCGGCAACCTCCCGCCGGGTCTCTACTCGGGCTCGCCGATCACCACCGGGTCGTCTCGTAAGACGTGCGGGGAGAGCAGCGCATGCTCCTCGTGCTCCATGTCTAAGAGCAGATCGCGTACCAGCAGCCGGATCTCGAGGGCGACCGCACGCGCGGGAGGCCGAGTTTCGCGCAAGCTCTTCAACAGCTCGCCGAAGCGTTCGCGTTGGCCCGCGTGCTCGCGCAGCAACAGCGCGGCGCGCTCGTCCCCCCACGCGTCGGCGTCGCGCAGCGCGGGAACCAGGAACTCCTCCTCCAGGTCGAGGTGGCGGAGGAAACGCTCGCGCATCTCGAGAACCCGCTCGCACAGGCGACCGAGCAGCTCGTGATCGCCGCCGGCGACGCGGCGCGCCAACTCGTCGAGGTCCGTGAGGAACTCGCGCAGCCACACGTGGTCCCCGAGGATCATCTTGCGAACCTGACTCGGGAGCATGGGGGTCGGCGACATCGGGTTCCCCGCGCGGGTGGTCGTCATTCCGATGAGAGAGCAAAACGCATGCCGAACGTCGACTCGACTCCGGTGGCGATTCGATGCGCAGGGCGACAGAACGCCTCATCGGATCGCGCGTCACTGTGCGCCGGCCCCGAGGGGCGGGGCGACATCGGAACGGCAGTTCTAAAGCAGCCGGGCGTCGCACCCGAACTGATAGAAGTCGCCGGAAGCGACGAGGAGAGTTCGATGGGGGTCAAAGGCACCGCGATCGAGTCCGTGGTGGGCGACGTGAAGCACCTGGTGGAGACCGGCGCGCTCTCGCAGGAGGCGCTCGAGGCGCGGCTGCCGGCGGAGGATCTCCGCCTGCTCGAGGGCAAGATCGTCGCTGCGCTCTGGTATCCGCTCGGCAGTTACGGGCGCCTGATGGAGCTTCTCTTCGAGGTCGAGGGCCGACGCAGTACGGAGTATCTGATCGAACGGGGCCGCCGGGCCGCGGAGCGCGTACGCGCCACCGGGCTGTATTCGCAGCTCAAGAGCGACTGGTCCACGTGGGGCGATCGCGTCGGCAAGATCCTCGCGACGCTCGGCCCCGCGATGTACAAGGACACCCAGTGGCGGATCGACGTCGACCGCGCGGGCGGGAGCGGCATGGAGCTGCGGCTCGAGGTGGACTGCCCCGCCGAGTTCCCGGACGTGTGCCGCTGGCCGACGCAGGGCTTCATCGAGGTTCTGGCCCAGCTCTACTCGGGTGACGCGAAGGTGCGGATGCGCAGCGAGCGCGTCTCGCCGGAGCGCATGGTCTTCTACGGACAGGCGGACTGAGAGCCCGTCTCCGGGGCGCCGTTCCGCAGCAGCCGGATCTGCCGCTACACTCCGCGTCCAGCTTTCCCCTGGACCGACGGAGGACTTTCCGATGCCCATCGATCCCAGCGCCGTAGGCGCCGAGGGCGCCCCGACCGAGCGCGCCTGGAACTTTCGCGACGCCATTCTCTATGCCCTCGGCGTCGGCTGCGGCACCGACGAGCTGCAGTTCTCGACCGAGAAGAACCAACTCGTCCTGCCGACCTTCTCGGTGATCGTCGGGATGGGCGGCATCCCCTTCGACCGCATCGGCAAGTTCAACTTTGCGATGCTGGTGCACGGCGAGCAGGCTTTCGAGGTGACCGGCCCGATCCCGCCCAACGGCAAGGTCCGCACCACGGGTCGCGTCGCCGGGATCTACGACAAGGGCAAGGGGGCGCTCGTCGTCTTCGAATGCGAATCGGTCGATGCCGAGACGGGCGAGCCGCGTTTCAAGAACCGGATGAGCGCGTTCATCCGCGGCGAAGGCGGCTTCGGCGGCGAGCGCGGGCCGGCGCAGGAGCCGTTCTCGGTGCCGTCCCGCAAGCCAGACCACGAGGTCACGTACTCGACGCGGCCCGATCAGGCGTTGCTGTATCGCCTGTCCGGGGACATGAACCCGCTGCACTCGGACCCGGACATCGCGAAGATCGCCGGCTTCCCGAAGCCGATCCTGCACGGGCTGTGCACGTACGGGTTCACCGGTCGCGCGCTGCTGGCGTCCCTGTGCGGCAACGACCCGGCGCGCTTCCGCTCGATGGAGGGCCGCTTCTCGAAGCCCGTGTTCCCCGGTGAAGCCCTCACCGTGAAACTCTGGGTCGACGGCCAGAACGCCGTGTTCCAGACCTTCAACCCGAACGGCGACGCCGTCCTCGACAACGGCCGCTGCGCCTTCACGAGCTGAGCGTCAACCAAGGGGCCGGGTTCGTTCGTCAACTTTTTCCCTG
>CAYOHN010000430.1:0-2906 GCA_964403735.1 uncultured Spirochaetales bacterium
GTGGTCACCGTGTTCGACGCCGACGAGCGCCCGGCGCGCATCGAGGAGGATCTCGACGGTGACGGCAAGCGCTTCGAGCAGGTGACGTTCTTCGAGAATGGCGCGAAGGTCCGGACCGAACGCGACGAGAACGGCGACGGCAAGCCCGACCTGATCGTTCGGTTCCAGGACGATCGACCGGTGCTGACGCAGCAGGACACGAACTTCGACGACCGCTTCGATCGGATCGTTCGCATCGAGGCCAGCGGCAATCAGGTGCAGGAGGCGGACGAGAACGGCGACGGCAGGACCGACACGTGGATCGTGGCCGATGCCGACGGCAACGTGCAGGAGCGCCGCGAGGACCGCGACGGCGACGGCGAGCCGGACGTCACGATCACCTACCGGGACGGCAAGCCGCTCGCGCTGGTGCAGGCCGGCGGCGACGGCAGCGTCGAGCAGACCTACGACGCCGCGGGCAACGTCGCCGAAGAGCGACGCGACACCAGCGGCGACGGCCGCATCGACACCTGGCTGGGCTTCGAGGCCGGCCGGCCCGTCCGCGAGGCGCGCGACACTACGGGCAACGGCGCGCCGGACGTGCTGACCCGCTTCGACGCCGACGGGCGCGCCACGACGCAGGAGGTGATCGACGGCAATGCGAAGCGCCCGAACAAGAAGCTGTTCCTCGCCGCCGATGGCTCGGTGAGCGCGCAGTGCCTCGACACGTCGGGCGACGGACGCTTCGACGCCCGGACGCGTGTCGAGGGTGGACAGGTGGTCGAGGCGCTGCTCGACACCAACCGCAGCGGCATCGCCGATCAGCGCGAGGTCTACCAAGGCGGCGCGCGGGTCCGCATCGACGCCGACACCAACGACGATCGCAAGCCGGATGTCGTGCAACATCTCGCCGGCGATGCCGTCACGCGACAGGAAGAGGACATTGACTTCGACGGCAAGGTCGACCAGGTCTTCCGCGGTACGGAGCTGATTCCGGGCGAGGCGGGCAGCGCCGTCCCGCCGGCCTTCGGCGCTCTCGACTGTGGCGCCATCGACCCGTTCTGGAGCTCCCGCTAAGCTTCGGGGTCTATTCCAGGAGGTGCAGCGATGCGCGTCGGTCTGTTCGCCCCGCTCGGCAACCCGTTCGCGACGCCGGAGTACATCACGGCGCTCGGGCAGGCCGCCGAGGAGCGCGGCTTCCATTCGCTGTGGATGGCCGAGCACGTGGTGCTGTTCGACGAATACGGTTCGAAGTACCCGTATGCGGCAGACGGCCGGATCCCGGCGGGCGGTGAGAACGGCATCCTCGAGCCGTTCACCGCCCTCTCCTTCCTGGCCGCGACGACGCGGCGGATCCGGCTCGGCACCGGCATCTGCCTGGTCCCGCAGCGCAACCCGATTTACACCGCCAAGGAAGTCGCCGCCGTCGACTGGCTGTCCGGCGGGCGCTTCGACTTCGGCGTCGGCGTCGGCTGGCTCGAAGAGGAATTCACCGCGTGCGCGACGCCGTTCGCCCGCCGCGGCGCACGCTGTCGAGACTACCTGGCCGCGATGAAGAACCTCTGGATCGATCCGATCTCTCGGTACCAGGGAGAGTTCTACTCGTATCCGCCGCTGCGCCAGTACCCGAAGCCGATCCAGACGCCGCATCCGCCGATCCACTTCGGCGGCGAGAGCGACGCAGCGCTGCGTCGCGTCGCGGATCTGGGTCAGGGCTGGTATGGATTCGACTTGTTGCCGGAGGACCTGCCGGAGCACCTGACGCGGCTCGACGGGTTCCTCGCCGAGCGCGGCCGCAAGCGCGACGAGATCCAGATCAGCATCTGCCCGTACATGCGCCCGCTCGACGACGACGCCGTGCGTCGCTACGCGGAGGCCGGCGTCGACCAGTTGATCGTGCTGGCCGTGGCCGGCGACGCCGACGGCCTGCGAGGCGCCCTCGACATGCAGGCCAAGAACGTGCTCGAACCCGCTGCGAAGCTCTGACCGGACCGCGCGCGTCGGCGCGCACGACGAGACCCGTGGACCCGAACCGAAGCCCCGAGCAGATGACCGACGTGCCGCGGGCGCGACGTGGCGAGTTTCGTCCGCTCGCGATCGGACCGCTGCGCGCGTGGCCGCCCGTCGTGCTGGCGCCGATGGCCGGCATCACGAACGCCGCGTTCCGCTCGCTGTGTCGCAGCTTCGGCGCCGGCTTCTACGTCAGCGAGATGATCACGGCGCGCGGCCTCGTCGAAGGCAACGCGAAGACGCTGCACCTGGCGGAGTTCGCGCCGGACGAGAAGCCGCGCAGCCTGCAGCTCTACGGGGTCGATCCGCTCTCGCTCGGGGAGGCCGTCGCGTGGCTGGTCGGCGAGGGACGCGTCGATCACATCGACATGAACTTCGGCTGTCCGGTGCGCAAGGTGACGCGCCGGGGCGGCGGCGCCGCGATCCCGTGGAAGCGCGAGCTGCTGCGCCGGCTGGTCCGTGCGGCGGTCCGGAATGCCGGCGACATCCCCGTCACGATCAAGTTCCGGATCGGCATCGATGCCCGTCACGAGACCTTCCTCGACGCCGGCCGGATCGCCGAGGACGAGGGCTGCGCCGGCGTGGCGCTGCACGCCCGCACTGCAGCCCAGCTCTACGACGGCGAGGCCTCGTGGGAGGCGATCGCGCGCCTGAAGGACGCCGTACGGGCGATCCCGGTACTCGGCAACGGCGACATCTGGGAGGCGCACGACGCCCTGCGGATGATGCGCACCACGGGCTGTGACGGCGTCGTGATCGGGCGCGGCTGCCTCGGCCGGCCGTGGTTGTTCCGGGACCTCGCGGACGCATTCGACGGCCGGACGCCCCAGAAACCGCCGGCGCTTCGCGAGATCTTCGAGATCATGCGCGAGCACGCCGGGCTGCTGTGCGCCTGGTTCTGCGAGACGCACGGATCC
>CAYOHN010000431.1:0-2888 GCA_964403735.1 uncultured Spirochaetales bacterium
ATGCGCAGGCGCCGGGGATCCAGGCGCGGTGTAATGCGGCGTTGCCGGATTGAGGATGCACCACGCGCTCCGCGCCGCAGGTGCGCTCTGGATTCTCGCGATCGTGATCGGCGCGAACGGCGCCCGGGCCCAGGTCGTCTTCGACGACACGTTCGGGCCGAGCGGAACCGCCCCGACGCGGATGCTTGGCGGTTCGCTCGACTACGTGATCGATCCCGGTCGGGGGCAGACCGTCACGGGTGGCGGCCGCTCGAATCTGTTTCACAGCTTCTCGCACTTCGACATACCGATCGACGAGAGCGCCACGTTCCTGATGGCGGGCTCGATCGATACCGTCATTGCGCGCGTGACGGGCGGCCTGCCTTCACGGATCGACGGCCGGCTGCGGGGTGAGCTCACCTGTGCTGCGCCCCCGTGCGCGGGCACAGCGCGGGGGAGTCTCTTCTTTCTCAACCCGGCCGGCGTCCTCTTCGGGGAATCGGCGAGTCTCGACCTGCCCGCCTCGTTCTACGTCTCGTCGGCCGATTCGCTTCGATTCACCGACGGGACGAGTTTCTCGAACTCCGCCGCGGCGCCGAGCGTGACGGCCGCGCCACCTGAGGCCTTCGGCTTTCTGGCCGGGCCGAGCGGAGACATTGAATTCGATCGGCCCTTGCCGGTCCAGGTCGCCAACGGCGAGGCACTGGTCGCCGTCGGCGGGAACGTGTCTGTGCTGCGAACCGGGACGGTCCTTGCCCGAGGCGGTGAGATCGCGCTGGGCGCGGTTGGAGAAGCCGCGGCCGATGTCCCGATCGATCTGAGCCAATGGGAGACGCGTACGGGCGACGCATCGACGCTCGGCGAGGTGTTCGTCGGCGAGGATGTATTGATCGAGACGCTCGACCTCAGCGACCCGAATGCGAATCAGGGTCGCATCGTGATTCGGGGAGGTCGTTTCGAGAGCGATACGAGCTCCTTCTTTGCCGGCGGCGACGGCAGCGGAGGCGCCGCCATCGACATCGAGACGGCGGGGGAGATCGAGATCGCGAATTCCTCGCTCGTCTCGTTCGGGCTCGGAAGCGGTACGACCGGGGGGATCCGACTCTCCGGCGAACGCGTCGAGGTGACGGGCGCCGGATCGGACGACGTCGTCGTGCAGACCTTCGGTAGCGGCGATGCGGGCGCGATCGAGATCGATGCCGATTCGCTCGTGGTGGACGCGGGGGGAAGCATCGTCAGCGAGACTCGCGGAGCCGGCCTCGGCGCTCCGATCCGGGTCACGGCCGACAGCGTCGAGATCGGGGCGGTCTCGCGAATCCGCAGCCGAACGACGGCGACGGGTTTCGTCGGCAACGATGCGGGTGAGATCCGGATCGAGGCGACGAATGTCACGCTGCGCGACGGAGGACAGATCGCGGGCACGACCGAAGGCAGCGGTCGCGCCGCCGACGTTCGGATCCTGGACGCGCAGACCGTCCGGATCGAAGGAGAGCTGAGCGGATTTCCTTCGGGCGTTTTCGCGACGTCCGGTCTCGCGCTCGGGACAGCCGCGACGGGTGATGGCGGCCTCGTCCGGATCGAGACCGTCGATCTCCTGATGAACGGCGGCAGCCAGATCTCGGCGCGGACCTTCGGCACCGGCGCCGCCGGTCGAATCGAGGTCGTCGCGACGGGTCGCGTCTCGATCGATGGCGCCGGCGCCGAGCCGACACTGATCTCGACACGAGGACGCATCGGCGCGGGTGGAAGCCTCGACGTGGCGGCCGATCTCCTCGAACTGAGCAATGGCGGTCGGATTCAGTCGACAGCCGACGGGATCGGCGAGGCTGGCGACATCGTCATCAGCGCGCGGGAGATGTCGATCAGTGGCACATCGCCCACAGGTCTGGCGAGCCGCGTGGCCGCGGAAACGCTGCTGGACGGCGCAGCCGGAACGGGCGGCAGCGCCGGTCGGATCGACATCGACGTCGCGGAGGACGTCAGCCTGTCCGACGGCGCCACCATCAGTGCACGGTCGATCGGTCTGGGTGCGACCAACGACATCTCGATCGACGCGGGCGGCTCGATCCGCGTCGATTCCGGCGCGACCATCAGCTCCCAGGCGACCTTCGCGAATGCGGCCGTGACGGCCGGCGACGTGCTGCTCAGCGCCGACGGAAGCGTGCGGCTGAGCGACGGCAGTTCGATCTCGGCGCAGTCCGACGGGCTCGGGGACGCCGGCAACATCGAGATCCGTGCCGGCGAGATCGACCTGCAGGACGCGTCGCTCACGACGAACGCCGCGACCGCCCTCGGCGGAAACATCCTGCTCGACAGTGTTTCGAGTACCTCGCTCTTTCGCGTGAGCGCGACGACGGACGTCGGGGGTGGGATCGGGCAGGGCGGCGACATCGTCGTCGCTGCCGAGACCGCGGCCGTCAACTCCAGCATCGTGACCGCGAACGCGCGGGGCAACGCGGATGCCGGCAACATCCGGATCGTCACGCAAGACGGTCTTCTGCAGTCGACGAACAGCACGGTGGAGGCTTCGGCCGAGTTCGGCATCGACGGCAGCGTCGTCGTGCAGGGGCCGAATAGCGAGGTCGTCGGCGAGATCGCGCAGCTGCCCTCTGCGTTTCTCGACGCGGCGTCGCAGCTCGAGGAAGCCTGCCTGGCACGCGACGCGCCGGCCGGCAGCTTCGAAGTGCGGTCCGTGCCTGCCCTGCCCAGTGCGCCGGATGATCTCTTCCTGCCCTTCGAGCCCGGGGCGGGCAGCGAAGCCGAAACCTGCGAAGGCCCGACGCCATGACGGCGCGCGGCATCCTGCAGGGCCTGGCTTCGATTGCGTGTGTCGCGTGTGTCGCACTCGCGATGCCGAGCCCGGTCCGCGCGCAGAATCCGCCCAATCCAGTCGATTTCAGCGTCGAGGG
>CAYOHN010000432.1:0-2877 GCA_964403735.1 uncultured Spirochaetales bacterium
AATCCAACCCGGCCCCTTTCTTGACGGGCTACCTGGTCGTTGCGATGCCGCCGTCGACGGCGAGGACGACGCCGGTCACGTAGGCGCCGGCGCGCGAGGTCAGATAGAGGGCGGCCCCCGCCATGTCCTCGGGTTCGCCGATCCGGCCGAGCGGGCAGCTCGCGCGGATCCCGTCGCCGAACTTCTCGAGCGTCTCGGCCATCATCTTGCTCTCGAACGGGCCCGGCGCGATCGCGTTGACGGTGACCTTCGGCGCCAACCGGCGCGCGAGCACGCGCGTCAGGTGGTGCACGGCGGCCTTGCTCGACGAGTACGCGTAGGTCTCGAGCAGCGGCACCTGGAGTCCGTCGATCGATCCGATGTTGACGACACGCGCCGGATCGCCCGGCGCGCTCGCGGCCTCGAGTCGCGGCAGCAGGAAGCGCGTCAGGTCGAACACCGCCTTCACGTTGAGCGCCATCACCTTGTCCCAGCCCGCTTCCGGGTAGTCGGCGATCGGCGCCCCCCAGTTGGCGCCCGCGTTGTTCACCAGCACGTGGAGGGCGTTCTCGCGGCCGGCGATCTCGTCGGCGAGCGCACGCGTGCCGGCCTGACTCGACAGGTCGGCCGTCACGCCGACGGCGTCCCCGTGCTCGGAGAGTGCCTTCACCGCGGCGTCCACTTCGGCCTGCTTGCGCGCCGCCACGTACACGCGGGCGCCGCCGGCGACGAGCCCCGTCGCGATCATCTGCCCGATCCCACGAGACCCCCCGGTGACCAGCGCCACCTTGCCCCGCACCGAGAACAACTGCTGCACGTCCATCGCGTCTCCTCCCCCGTTCTCGCACTTCGCTCACCCTGCATGCGGAGCGCCATCGTCTTCTCCCACGGCGCGACGGCTGCGGCGTGGCAGCATAGGCCAGTCGATCGCCACCGCCTCCCGACGCGGCGAAGCGACGCCGACGGCTCGATTGGATAGGTTCGCGTCAGTCTTTCTCGCGCTGCCCGTTCGGCGCCGAGTCGTCCATCTCGCCCGCCGTCGCCGCCAGGAGGTCGTCCCATGGCCCTCGCAACTGTCTCCTTCTGCCGGACTGGCGCTCGGATCGTCGCGGTGTCGTTGGTGGCACTCACTTTCGGCGCTCCGCTCGCCGGCGCACAACAGGAGACGAACGCGGCCGAGGATGCCGCTCGTCCGAAGACCCCCGCTCCGCCGCCGGCACCGGAGGATCCCTACGATCGCGGCACCCCGCGCAGCGCCGTTGCCGGCTTCCTCGCCGCCGCGCGCGCCGACGACTGGGAGCGGGCCGCCGAGTACCTCGACCTGCGCCATCTCCGGCGGGCCGAGCGCGAGGAGCGAGGCCGGGAACTCGCACGCGAGCTGAAGACGGTGCTCGACCGCACGCTGTGGATCGAACTCGGCGAGCTGTCCGAGGATCCGGCCGGCCGCCGCGAGGACGGACTGCCGGCACAGCGCGATCTGGTCGGGCGCATCGAAGCCGTGCAACCGCCCGTTCCGGTGTACCTCGAACGCGTCCGGCGCGACGACGGCGTGCGGATCTGGAAGATCTCCAATGTGTCGTTGCGCGAGGTGCCGGCGCTGGAGGAACAGTTCGGCGATGGTCCCGTGGCCGAGTACCTGCCGGAGGTCTTCCTCACGTGGGGGTTCCTCGAGGTCCGGCTGTGGCAATGGATCGGGCTGCTCGTGCTGATCGGTGCGGCCGCGCTGTTGAGTTCCGCCGTCACGTGGATCGCCAAGCGGATCCTGGCCCCGCTGTTGCGGCGCTCACCAACGAGCCAAGTGGTCATCGCTCCGCTCGCCGCGCTCGTCGGTCTGGCGGCCTTCTCGGGGTGGCACCTGCTTCTCGGCCTCTCGGTCCCGGCGGAGCGCGCCATCAGCGGCATGATCCGGATCGGGGTGGTGCTGGCGATCACCTGGATCGGATTCCGCCTCATCAATGCCGCCGAGGGGGCCCTCGCCGAGCGCGCGAACCGGCTCGGAAATCCCGCTGCGAAAGCCATGCTGGTGATGGGCCGGCGAGCCGTCAAGACGCTGCTGCTGCTACTCGCGCTGCTCGCCGTGCTCCAGAATCTCGGCGTCAACATCACCGCGCTCGTCGCCGGCCTCGGTGTCGGCGGCTTGGCCGTCGCGCTGGCGGCGCAGAAGAGCCTCGAGAATCTCTTCGGCGGCGTCACGATCATCGCCGATCAACCCGTACGCGTCGGCGACTTCTGCCGCTTCGGAGACCAGCTCGGCACCGTCGAGGACATCGGGCTGCGCTCGACCCGGGTGCGCACGCTGGACCGCACCGTCGTGACGATCCCCAATGCGGAGTTCTCGTCGCTCCAGCTCGAGAACTTCGCCCATCGCGACCGCTTCTGGTGGAACCCGAAGCTCGGGCTGCGCTACGAGACGACGCCCGATCAGATCCGCTGGGTGCTCGTCGAGGTACGCAAGCTGCTGTACTCGCACCCGCGCGTCGATCCGGATCCGGCGCGCGTGCGCTTCGTCGGCTTCGGCGCCTTCTCGCTCGACATCGAGATCTTCGCCTATATCCGCGCCGCGGACTTCAGCGAGTCTCTGGAGATCGGCGAGGACCTGAATCTCCGGATCATGGAGATCGTCGCCAACTCCGGCTCGGGCTTCGCGTTCCCGTCGCAGACGCTGTATCTGGGCAAGGACGACGGGCTCGACGCGGAGGCCGCGAAGCGCAGCGAAGCCCAGGTGGCCGAGTGGCGCGCCCGCGGCGAGCTGCCGCTGCCCGGCTTCTCAGCCGACCAGATCCGCGAGCTCGGCGGATCCCTCGGCTACCCCCCCGAAGGCTCCGCCCTCCGCCGCTCCGGTTGAGCGTCAAGAAAGGGGCCGGGTTGGATTCGTCAACTTTTCCCGAACGGGAAAAG
>CAYOHN010000433.1:0-2865 GCA_964403735.1 uncultured Spirochaetales bacterium
GTACACGCGCGAAATCGTCGACCGCGCCAAGACCTTCGAGTACGAGGACCTGTACGCGAACGATCCGCCGCTCGGCGACTGTCCGGGCTGCGGCCGGCCGGTCGTCGAGGGCCCGTGGTTCTATCGCTGCCAGGAGCTGCCGGCGCGCGAGGAGGACTGTCCGCTCCGGATCTGGAAGGACACCTCCGGCCGCTACCTGGACCGCGCGACGGTCGCCGTGCTGCTGCGCGACGGCAAGACGGGCCCCGTCGAGGGCTTCGCAGCGCGCAACGGGCGCACGTATCAGGCCGCGCTCGAGATCGATCGCGAGGAGTGGAAGGTCAAGGTCCAGGCGGTCGCGTGGGAAGACGGCCAGATCAGCGCGGATCCCGAGTACGAGGTGAATCCCGAGCCGCTCGGCGGCTGCCCGTTCGAGGAGGAGTGCGCGGTCGTCGAATCGGCCACCCATTTCATTTGTGAGCGCAAGCTCAAAGAGGCGGATCTCGAGGGTGGCGAGGGCGTCGAGCGGCCGAAGAGCTGCGGCTTTGCGCTGCCGCGCACCGTCTGCAAGCGCGAGATCAGCCGAGACGAGGCGAAGATCTATCTGGCCGGCGGCAGGACCGAGCTGCTGACGGACTTCACGTCGCGCTACGGCCGGCCGTTCTCGGCGACGCTGGTGCTGCGAAAGAACGGCAGGCACGGCTTCGAGTTCCCCCCGCGCGCAAGCAAGAAGGGCGCCGGGGATGCGGCGCCTTCCGACGCGGCGGGCGCGGCCGCCGAGGGGGCCGCGGCCACCAAGCCGAAGCGCGGAAAGCGCGCGGCGAGCGGGCGCCGAAAGGGCCAAGGCGCCGCCGAGGCCGCCGGCGCGGACGGATCGCCCGCAGAAGGCGCGCGGCCGGCAGCGCTCGAGAAGGCCGCACCGCGGAAGAAGACTGCCACGCGGAAGAAAACCTCGCGGAAGAAGACCGCGAAGAGGAAGACCGCGGCGGGGAAGAAGACGGCGCGCAAAACAACGGTCGACTCCTCCGACGGGCCCCCTCCCGACGCTTCCGGCTGACGGCTGGTCGGCCCTGTGCCGTGCGACGCCTCCTCCGGAGCGCCGTCGTGCCGCGTCGACGCAGCGCGGCGAGCGCCGCGGTCTCGCTGGCGGTCACTTTCCCGTCCACCGGTTCCCGAAAACAATTGCAATCCGGCTGCGTTCGGGGGTATAAGCAACCCCTACTCGTGGACTCTTTGCCCGCGGCGCCGGCCTCTGCTCATGCTGAAGTCGCAAAGAACTGACCTGCCGACGCCGCTTCTCGATCGTTGGTCTCGTTCTTTTGCTTTCGTGTTTTTTGCTTTCGTGAAGACGGCCGGAGCGAGCGGGGTGCCGTTCCGGCTGAGATGAAGATCGATCCCGTCGAAGATCGAATCCCGTCGAGGATCGAATCCCGTAGAGGATCGAATCCCGTAGAGGATCGAATCCCGTCGAGGATCGGAGTTGGGGGAAGCATCTCGCTGGCGCGACCGCTCGAGGCCTTCCCGGAGCGGGTGCGGAGCGGGTTCGGACGGCGGGGGATCCGGCAGCGAGCGCAGATCACGACGGGTGATGCGTTCGCCGCAGGGGTTCGCTGACGCTGCCACGGAGGGGGTGATGCGCGGAATTCGCGGCTGCTATGGGGCTCCGCTCGGAAATCTGCTTCGCACGACGCTCGCCGTCGGAATGCTGGTAGGGATCGCGGCCCCGTCCGCGCGAGCGTTCGAGTACTTCGATGGGCGCTTGCAGGTCCACGGCTTTTTCGAAGAGCAGGTGCGCCTGCTCAGCGACAACTTCGACGTGTCCGACGACCTGGAGCTGGCGGCGTGGCAGCACGTCCTCAACATCGAGACGGAGTACGACTTCGCGCCGGACGGGTGGGGCCCCTTCGACATCCTGTCGGGCTTCCTCCGGCTCGAAGCGCGCTACGACTGCGTGTGGACCCGCGCCTGCGGGATCTTCCCGTCGGCCGACGCCTTTGGGAACCGCGCGAATTTCATGCCCAGCGTGAAGTCGAATGGCCGCACGAGCGGCTACTCGGGCAACTTCTTCATCGGGAACGCCAACAGCGGCCCGTTCAACGTGAGACTGGACGCCCGGCGGGTCATGAATTCTCGCGCGGAGCCCACGGTGGACGGGCGCGTCACCGAGGACGGCCAGACGCTGACGAACCCGATCATCGCGCTGCAACAGCCGCGCGATAATCGCAAGCCGGCGGGGATCGACCAGCTTCCGGGGTTCTCCGGCCTGTTCGAAGTGCGCGGTCCCAACGCGAGGTTCGAACGAGGGGGCGACGATCCGGCCTTCTTCGTCTTCAGCAAGCAGTTGGACTGCAAGTTCGGCGTCCGCGGGTTCCCCGGCGGCGCCGGCGGGATCGGCACCCAGATCATCGGCCCGATCAACCCGAAGTGCGATGCCAAGCAGCGCGGCGCGTTGGCCGGGAAGCCGAATCCGTTCAACTCGATGGATTTCAATCCGGTCCTCACGGAGGACGGCGGCGGCGCGCCGCTCACGATAGGCGGGCAAGAAATTCAGCCGTTCGGGTCTGCAGAGCTGCCCGGCCGCCGCGCGGCGGAGTTCGACGTCGGCACGCTCAGCGGGGGCGGGGGCACCCGATCGACCGGCATCTTCCTGCCGAGCCGCGGCTTCCAGCGGGCGCAGCGGAGCCGGAACCTCGACGATCCCAAGCAGAACTTCAGCCAGGGCCAATTAGCCTGGAACCGTGGGGACAGCCAAGGCTGGGAGCGGGAACTGAAAGAGGCCTACCTCGACATGGAGTTCTTCGATAGCCGGCTGTGGGTCCGGGCCGGCCGGCAGAGCATCGTCTGGGGCAAGACGGAGCTGTTCCGCACGACGGACCAGTTCAACCC
>CAYOHN010000434.1:0-2860 GCA_964403735.1 uncultured Spirochaetales bacterium
AATCCTCGGTAATGCTTCGCAAAACCATATCAGGACAAGATCGTCGGCGAGGTGAAGGACGGCGGCAACCGTCTGCTCTCGACACTCGCGACATGGAGAAAGGACACACGATGAGGGAAGTGACTTCGAGAAAGCGCCAGATCGCGGTCTCCCGATGGGCGTTGGCCGTGTGGCTCGGCTGGGTGATGTCGCCCGCCCAGGACGTGCGGGCGGAGGTCGAATCGCCGGAAGCGGGGTCGATCGTCGCGCGCGTCAATGCCCGGGACGATGGCGGGACAATGGTTCATACCATCAAGATGGAGCTGATCGATCGTCGCGGCCGAACCCGGGAACGCGAGCTCCGTATCTTCCGGCGCTACGAGGGGGAAGACCGGCAGTCGATCGTGCTGTTCGACCAGCCGCGCAATCTGGACGGCACCGCGTTCCTGAGCTTCGACTACGTCGCACCGGAGCGCAGCGACGACCAGTGGCTGTACCTGCCCGCAGCACGCAAATCCCGACGCATCTCTGCCAGCGATCGCGGCAACTACTTCATGGGAACGGACCTGACCTACGAAGACATCAAGAACGAGAGCAAGATCAACCAGACGGACTATTCGTTTGCGACGCTCGGGGGGTGCGAAATCGAGTCCCGCCCCTGCTGGCGCCTCGAAGCGACGCCGAAGACGGCAGAGATCGCGAGCGAGCTGGGCTACGGGCGCCTGGAGCTCTGGATCGACGCCGAACACGCGTTGCTGCGCCGTTTCGAGTCGTTCGACGTCAACGGAAATCCACTGAAGCGCGTCGAGTTCAGCGACATCCGGGACGTCGACGGGATCCTGACGCCCCACGAGATCCGGGCGCTGAGCCACAAGTCTGGACACCAGACCGTGTTGACCAGCCTCGACGTGAAGTACCGAGAGGAGATCGACAGCAGCTGGTTCCACTCGCTCATGCTGGACCGCATCCGATGATCGGGTTCGACTCGCGCCTCCGGATCGGCTTCGCCGCGGTTCCGCGTGCGGGCGCGGAGTCCTCGTAGAGATCGCCGCCGCGCTCGGCCCAGCAGGCCGCCGCCGCCACGTCGTCGTCGGTGCGTCCGTCTACTTCTTCTGATACCAGTGCCCCGACCCGTCGCCGATCCATGTGCCCGCCGGTGCGCGTTCGAGCAGTCGTTGGCCCGCGAGGGCGGCCACCGCTGCGACGGCGGTGCCGTTCTTGCGGGCGATGTCCTCGTACGCGGCACGGCGCTTGGCGTTGACGTCGGAGACGAGGTTCCGGACTTCCGCGGACGGTGACGAACTCACCGCGCCGACGTAGCCGTCGCTCTGTTCGCCGATGAGGCCCTGGGCGCGGGCGCTGTCGAGGTCGAGAGCGGCGGCGGGGCCGGCCGACGCGAGCGCGATGCCGAGGCCCAGCGCGATCGCCAGTCGGGAGAGGGTGCGGGTTCGGGTCATCAGAACAGGTCCTTCTCGTTGGCGAAGAGCTGATCGAGATCCTCGTCGACCTGGACGCGGATCTCGTGCTCGATCTTGATGTTCATGTTGATGACGATCGGATCCTTGGGCGCTTCGACGACCACGCGCGGCTGACACGCCGCGGCGACGAGCGCCACCGCCAGCAACCCCGCGATCGACACCGCCATCCGCGTTCTGGCCCGACGCGCGCCGGGCCTCCTTCCGTCGCTCATGGTTTCGCGTCCTCCGAGTATGCGCGCAGGCGCTCCTCTACGGCCTCCGGCACACGATAGGACGCTTGTCCCGCGCGCACGAGGTCGGCCAGGCGGGATTCGAGGTTCAGGTTGAGTTCCACGGGCCGGCCCTCCTGGAAACCCGGATTGACGCCGCGCACGTGCAAGCCGATCGTCACCGCGCCGTCGAGGTCGCCGTCGAGGTTCGCGTCGAGTTCGTCGAAGCGAAAATTCGAGAACGCGGCGACCGCGAGGCCGAGATCGTTCGGGCGCGAGGCCGCCATCTGCGCGACGGACGGGGCCGGCGCGTAGCGGATGGTGCCGCCGGCGTCCGTCGCGCGCAGCACTCCGCCGGTGACGACGATGGCGCCATCGCGCAACGCCAGCGGCAGTTCCCCGGCGATGCTGCCGGTGCCGGACAGGCCTTCGAGCTGCGTCGTGAGATCGAGGTCGGTCGCGCGGAGCGTGACGGCGCCCGTCAGCGCGTGGTCGGGATCGATGACGAGCTCTCCCGCCGTGAGTTCGCCGCCGGCGAAGCCCCAGCGCGTGCGTGCCAGCTCGATCTTGCCGTCGCGCCGGAGCTGCCACTCGACGAGTCCGTCGACGAGCGGGACGCCGAGGTCGAGCAGCGCGATCGACACCAACTGCCCGGCGGGCGTGTGCAGCGGCGGACCGCGCAGCGCGATGGCGCCGTTCGCCTGCTCGACGCGCGCCAGCGGGGTGGCGAACGAGAACTCGCGCAGCGCGACGTCGGCGCGGTAGTCGAAGGAGCCGTCACCGGAAAGCGTCGCCACGCCATGCGCTTCGACGCGGCCGCTCACGGCGCCGAGCTTCGCCGCTGCGAGCAGGGGGATCAACGTGGCCGGCTGCAGCTGGCCCGGGACGAACTCGAGGGGCTCGAGCCGCCAGTCGACCCGGCCGCTGCCGGCGAGCAGATCGGCTTCGCCGGTCGCCGACGCCGAGAGGCGTCTGGCGTCGTCTTCGAGTGTCGCCGAGAAGCCGAGCGAGTCCGGGCGTCCGGCCACCGTGAGCTGCGCGTTCGCACGGCCGAGCGGATGCTCGAGCGCGAGCGCGAAGCGTCCGTCGAGCGCGCCGTCCGCGTTGCTGCGCAGGGATCCCGAGGCCGTGCCGGCGGCAGGCCCGTCGGGCGTGTCGAGCGCGACGCGCGCGTCTTCCAGCTCGATCTCTCGC
>CAYOHN010000435.1:0-2852 GCA_964403735.1 uncultured Spirochaetales bacterium
TCTCCGTCGAGGGCCGCGCGGCTGCCGCGCCGCGCGACCGTTTCGCCTCGCTCGCGCCGGGCGTCGCGGCGGGCGAAGTCGTCGCCGGCGCGCTCGCGCGCGCGCCGCGTCAGGCGGCGCTGCTCCGCACGCTGGCGGCGCGCGGAGCCACGGAGGTCGCGTCGCTGCTGCGCGACGCGCCCGGCGCCGACGCGGCGCTGCGCGCGCTCGTGCGCCGCGGGTTCGTCCGGATCGAAGAGCGCGCCCGCACGCGCGAAGCGGTCGGCGCACACTTGATCGAGGGCGAACCGACGGCGCCGTCGTTGGTGCCGGAGCAACAGGCGGCGCTCGACGCGATCGCCGCCGCGGTGCACGCGCGCCGCTCCGAACGCTTCCTGCTGCACGGCGTCACCGGCAGCGGCAAGACCGAGGTCTATCTGCGCGCCGTCGCGGAGACGCTGGCGGCGGGGCGACAGGTCCTCGTGCTGGTGCCGGAGATCACGCTGACGCATCAGCTGGTGGCGCGGCTGCAGGCGCGCTTCGGCGATCACGTCGCGCTGCTGCACAGCGCCCTGCGGCCGGGGGAACGCATCGCCGAATGGCAGCGCCTGCTGGCCGGGTCGACACCGATCGCGGTCGGTGCGCGTTCGGGGTTGTTCGCACCGCTCGACGATCTCGGCCTGATCGTCATCGACGAAGAGCAGGACGGCGCGTACAAGAACGAAGAAGGATTTCGCTACCACGCGCGGGATCTGGCCGCACGGAGGGCCGCCGCGAGCGGCTGCCCGCTGGTGCTGGGCTCCGCGACGCCGGCGCTCGAATCTCGCCATGCCTGCGACCGCGGCGAGATCCGGAGGCTGGTGCTGCCCTACCGGATCGGCGGCCGACCGTTGCCGGCCGTGGAGTTGATCGACTTGAACGAAGAGCGCGCGTCGCTGCCGCGCGGTCGCAAACTGATCCTGTCGCGCCGGCTGCACGCCGCGCTCGCGGACACGCTGGCGGCCCGAGGCCAGGCGATCCTGTTCCTGAATCGCCGCGGCTTCTCGACCCGGGTGTTCTGCTTCGCGTGCGGGCATGCCGAACAGTGCCGGCACTGCGAAGTGGCGCTGGTGTTCCACGCCGGAGCCGGACAGCTGCGCTGTCACTACTGCGACTACGCCGTCGACCCGCCCGACCATTGCTCGCGTTGTGGCGCTGGCGAATCGGCGCTGCTGGGGATCGGCACCGAGCGGCTCGAGGAAGAGGTCCGGATCCGCTTCCCGACGGCGCGTCTGGCGCGCCTCGACCGCGACACCGCCGGGCGTCGCGGCGAGACGGAGCGCATCCTGCGCGCGCTGGCGGCCGGCGAGATCGACGTGCTGATCGGCACGCAGATGGTGGCGAAGGGCCACCACTTTCCCGGCGTGCGCCTGGTGGGCGTGGTCGCGGCCGACCAGATGCTGCACTTCCCGGACTTTCGGGCGAGCGAGCGCACCTTCCAGCTACTGACCCAGGTGGCGGGCCGCGCCGGGCGTGGCGAGGCGCCCGGCCGCGTCCTCGTCCAGACCTTCTCCCCGGACCACTCGGCCATCGGCCCGGTGCGCACCCACGACTACGAGACCTTCTACCGCGCCGAACTCGCGCACCGCGCCGCCCTCTCCTATCCCCCGTGCGGCCGCATCGTCCACGTTCTGGTGTCGGGACCCGACGAAGCCGAGACGGAGAACCTGGCCGCGCGCCTGGTGATTCGGGCCCGCGAGGCGGCCGGTCTCGACGGCCCCGAGTGCGCGACGGAATCGGTGGCGGCGGGATCTGTTGCGGCGGGAGAACTCGGGGGCGGCGCGGCCGTCGAGGTCCTCGGCCCGGCACCGGCACCGCTCGCGCGGTTGCGCGATCGCTACCGGTTCCAGTTGCTGGTGAAAGGCCGCGATGAGAAACTCGTGCTCGCTGCCGGCCGCGTATTGGCCCGAGCCGGCAGCGAAGCCGAGCGCGAGAGCCGCGGCCTGCGTGTCGCGGTCGACCCGAACCCGGGCAGCATGCTCTGATCCGCCGTTACGCTATTTTCCGGGAGTAATGGCTATCCTCGACGTCTTGCAATTCCCGGATCCGCGGCTGCGACGCCGTTCCGATCCGGTCGAGAAGCTCACCGACGAGCTGGGGCAGCTCGCCGCGGACATGCTCGAGACGATGTACGACGAGCCGGGCATCGGCCTCGCGGCGCCGCAGGTCGGCGTCCCGCTGCGGCTCGTCGTGCTGGACACCGAGTGGACCGAAGAGGACGCCGAGCGTGCGCCTCTCGTGTTGGTGAATCCCGAGATCACGATCCGCGAGGGCAAGCTGACGTGGACCGAGGGCTGTCTCTCGGTGCCGGATTTCTCCGCGGATGTCCTGCGCAACGAACGGGTGGTCTTGCGGGCGACGGACCTCGAGGGCAACGAGATCGTCGAGGAGGCGAGCGGTCTGCGGGCCGTCTGCTTCCAACACGAGCTCGACCATCTCGACGGCCTGCTGTTCATCGACCGGATCAGCCGACTCAAGCGCGAGCTCTACGTGCAGAAGCGCAAGAAGGCGCTGCGCGAGGACGGCGCCCCGTGGTCCACGGCCGGCGAGCGGCCGCCGGTGCGGCCTGCGACGCGGTTCTGAGACTCCTCTTCTTCGGCACGCCCGCCTTCGCCGTGCCCACGCTCGAGCGCTTGCTCGGCGGACCGCATCCGGTGGTGGCGGCGATCACGCAGCCGGACCGGCCGCGCGGTCGCGGGCGGCGGCTCTCGCCGTCGCCGGTGGCGGCCGCCGCGGACCGCGCCGGGATTCCCGCGCTCCGGACCGAACGGGTCGGCAACCCGGCCTTCGTCGATCGCCTGCGCGCATTCGATGCGGACCTCGGCATCGTCGTC
>CAYOHN010000436.1:0-2845 GCA_964403735.1 uncultured Spirochaetales bacterium
TCGGTGCGGACCCGAAGGCCCACGAAGTGCTGGAGGAGCCCACCGGCCACGCTCGCCGGGGGTACGGCGCTCCGGCGAGCGTCGAAGACGCGCTGGGCGAGAACGCGCCCGGCATCGGTCTCGACCTCGACGTGCTCGGGCGTCTCCGTCACGCTCGAAGCGCGCACACCGAGCCATGGCTCGACGTGACGAGCGCCGTCGATCCGCGCGAACGCAGCTTCGTAGAAGCGGTCTGCGGGAATCTCGCAGTAGCGCAGCCCTGCCCCTCGGTGCCGCTGGACACGACCCCCGACCCGCACGCTCCATGTCGACCAACGGTGGGCGACGGCGCCCGCCAACCAGGGCGCGAGCCTGCCGCCGGACACCCCGTCCCAGAAGCACCAGGTCCGGTCTCGCCGGTACTGCTGCCGCGGCTCGATCACGAGTACGCGCCGACCCGCGAAAGTCGGCTCCGCCAGGCGGGCCGCCAGCGAGAGACCGGCGCAGCCTCCGCCGAGGATCACGTCGTCGTAGCGATTCGGCGCCGTCATCCGCTGCCGCCCCCTGCCGCCCGGGGGCCGTCGCCTGCGTCGCTTCCGGGTCTCGCGGCCGGGGCGAGGGCGGCGGGATCGACGCCGGGTAGGCCCGCGAGGCTCCGCTGCACTTCGGCCTGCTGGGCGGGCTCCGCTCTCCCGGCCGGCGTCTCTAGCACGTCGCGCACCACGACGCGCGGGGCGGGCACGATCCGATCGAGCACCTTCGCGGAGCAGAGCACGCCGGGCATTCCTGCCCCGGGATGGGTGCCGGCGCCCACGAGATACAGGTTGGCAACGTCCTCGGAGCGATTGTGGAATCGGAACCAGGCGGACTGCGAGAAGAGGGGCTGCACCGAGAAGCCGGTCCCGTGCAGCGAAAGGAAGCGGGAGCGGAAATCGTCCGGGGTGACGTGGAAGGCTTCGGTCACGCAGCCGGACAGACCGGGCAGGACGGTTTCCTCGAGGCGCCGAAGCACGCGCTGCTGGAGGAGCGGGCCGATCCGCGCCCAGTCGATGCCTGCTTCCCCTTCGTGCCAGGCCACGCGCACGCCATCGCGGCAGTTCGGCACCGGCGCCAGCACGTACCAGGCATCACAGCCTGGCGGGGCCATGGCCGGATCGGTGCAGGTAGGCCGGTGCAGGTAGAGGCTCATGTCCTCGGCCAGCACCCCGCGATGGAAGATGTCGTCGAGCAGCCCTCGGAAGCGGGGGCCCATCACGATCGTATGGTGCGCGACGTCCGGATAGCGCCGGGTGGTGCCGAAGTAGAGGACGAACAGCCCCATCGAGTACTGCAGTCGCTCGAGGCGCCGATCCGTCCAGGTCCGGCGGTGCGCGCGATCGACCATGTGTTTGTAGAGAAACGGCGCATCGGCATTGGCAACGACGATGTCGGCTGGCAAGCGCGTGCCGCCGGTGAGCCGGACGCCGGACGCCCGGCCGTCCGTGACCTCCACGCGTTCCACCGTGGTGTCGAGACGGACGATGACGCCTTCCTCGTCGAGCAGCCGGCCGAGTGCGTGCACGAGCGCGCCGGTGCCGCCCATTGGGAAGTGCACGCCCCACTGGCGTTCGAGATAGTGGATCAGGCTGTAGATGGAGGTCGTATCGAACGGGTTCCCGCCGACCAGCAGCGGTTGGATCGAGAACGCCTGTCGCAGT
Organism: uncultured Spirochaetales bacterium; assembly: GCA_964403735.1. Classification (GTDB taxonomy): domain Bacteria; phylum Myxococcota_A; class UBA9160; order UBA9160; family PR03; genus CAADGG01. Next base: position 1,677 of record CAYOHN010000436.1, read on the forward strand.
GGTTCGCTGCGCAGATAGCTCGCCACCAGCTGGTAGACGCTGCGGTGGGTACGCAGCCGCAGCAGGGCCGGCGCCACGCGCAACATGTCTCGAAAGCGGAGGAATGGACGGTCGGACAGCTCCGTGAATCCCTTGGCGAAGATCCTGCGCGAGTGCTCGAGGAGCCGCAGGTAGCCGGCCTGATCGGCAGGTTCGAAGCGCGCGATCTCGGCTAGCGTCTCTTCGACGCTTCCGCCGTAGTCGAAGCGGCGACCGTCGTCGAAGTGGAAGCGGTACCACGGCGTGACCGGCCGGAGATCCACGTAGTCGGCGAGGCGCTTACCGAACAGGGCGAATAGCTCCTCGAAGAGGAACGGTGCCGTCACGACGGTAGGACCAGCGTCGAAGACATAGCCGCCACGCCGATACACCTGGGCTCGCCCTCCGAGCATCGGCATGCGGTCGACCAGCGTCACCGCGTAGCCGCGGACGCGCAGGCGCAATGCGGCGGCGATGCCGCCGAGGCCGGCTCCGATCACGATTGCGCGCTCACCGCCTGGCCTCTTCGAAGGACCGGAGTGCGATCCGGCGAACGGCGTGCTGGTGAACGACATCGCAGCGGCTCCCTTCGGGCCCGGTTCACGCAGGGGTCGAAGTCGAGCAAGAGGCCAGCCCGGTGCGGCGCCAGGAGATCGTGGGTTCGGCTCCGTTCATTTCGGAGCGCTCCGCCTGCAGCCGATGCGCCGGCGCCAGCAGCGCGCGCGCGGCGCCCCGCAGCAACCTTTGGAATTCCACGGGCAGCAGCGTTGCTCGATCGAGGGCTTCAGCTTCGAAGCTCGCGATCTCGGCGAGCGTCGCCTCGACGGCGCGGGAGGCCCGGATTCGAGCGGCCCAGTACGGCACACCGAGCGTCGTATCTCGCGTGGGGGTGCAGCGCAGCATCTCCAGGAGGCGTTCGCGGTCGTCGCGGCGCGCATCCTTCAAGAAGTGGAGCACGGGCGCCGTCGCGCGACCCTCGCGGAGATCGGATCCCGCCTCGCGGCCTTTGGCGGAGAAGAGGTCCATCACGTCGTCCTGGAGCTGGAAGGCGATTGCCAGCGAAAGCGCGACGTCGCGAGCGCATGCCCGCGACGCAGGTCCCGCCGAAGCGAGGATCAGCGCCCCCTCGATCGGGAACGAGATCAAAGGGG
>CAYOHN010000437.1:0-2840 GCA_964403735.1 uncultured Spirochaetales bacterium
GTGCCGGCATCGGCGTCGACGAAGGCCCACGAACGCGCGTCCTTCTCCGCGTCCTTCTTCGCGTCGGAGTTCTTCTCCGCGTCGGCGCCAGCGGACGGGGTCGCAGCCGCCAGTCGCCGGCGCAGGTCCGCGATCGCGCTGTCCGCGCCGTGACCGTCGTTCTCGAGCTCGGTGATGGCGAGCAGGTCCGCGCCGAGGCCGCGCAGCAGCGCGACGGTCTTTGCGGCCTGCCGCTCGAACTCCGCGGCGTCGTCGGCACCGCGGCACTCGAGGGGTCGCCCCCTCACGCCGCCCCGGCAAGAATCCGCGTCGAAACTGTCGAAGTAATTGAGCACGTTGGCGGCGCCGACGCGCAGCGTCCCGCCGACAGCAGGCGGTGTCTCCGGTCGCGGATTCCCCGCGAGGAAGTGCGGCGCGACGCCGCCCAGCGCTCCGATCGGTCGCACCCGGTAGGTATTCGGACTGTTGCGCGCGCCGCCCCAGCCGAAGCCGAGGACCCCGACGATGTCCGTCGTCGAATCTCCGACACGCAGCGGGTTCGCGGCGGCGAGCGGGGCGCCGCCGCGGCCGAACGGGATCGGGTCCGGATTCTGCCGGTTGCTCTCGTCGTCGAGCACGATCCGGTCGAGCGCGTTGGCGGCCCGCACTGCGGCGGCCGGCGCGCCGGGCGCCGCGACGTCGGTGGGCTGCAGCAGCCGCCGCGAAGACGAGAGCGTGAGTTCGCCGAAGCGGCCGAGCTGCCGATTCTCGGTCACGAAGAGCGTCTGCGGCACTCGCACGCGCATCCCTTCCAGTTGCTCGAGGGCGTCGGCCGAGGCGAGCGGCAGCACGAGGTCGACCGGCGGGGGAGGGGAAGCGCTCCCGCAGCGCACGATCGAACGCGCCGAGATCTGCGTCTGGCCCTGGAACTCCTCGGCCCTTCCGGTGACGCGCACCCGCTGTCCCCGGGACACGCTGTCGGCGTTTCCGTGGAACACGAACAGGCCGTCCGAGGTGGCGGGATCGCCGTCCCCGGCGCCGTCCTGCAGGTAGAAGCCGCGCAGATTCGGCGACGGCCCCTCGAAGTCTCCGACCACGATGCCGCGCGTGGTGACGGGGCCGGTGATGGCGGCTTCGGCGCCGCTCCCTTGGATCGCGAAGATCGGCGTGAACGTTTCCTCGCAGCGAGGGTCCGCTGCGCACGAACTCGTGGCGGCAAACAGAACCGCCGCGCTGATCAGCGGGCCGGTGGCGCACGCCGCGGAACGAAGCGTCACTTGCACGGCGAACTCAGCAGAGCACGATCAGCAGAATGATGCCGGGAATGATGAAGAACAGGAAGCCGAGGAGGATGGCGATGATTTCGAGCGTCGTGTAATGGCAGCTTCCGCTGTTTCCGCCGACGGTGACGCCGCCGCCCCCGGCGAGCTGCACGAGCCCTTCGAACTCCCGCGCGGCTTCCGCCGGTGTCTCCGTCTTCGCGACGCGAGCCTCGTAGATCACGAGTTGCTCGTGGGCGTCGCGCAGACTGCCGCTCCACGGCGCCATACGTCGCGCGGCTCCGAGCGCACGGCGCGCGAGCCCGCTCGGCCGCGTCGCGAGCCGGCGCGCTTCGGCGGCGCTGCTCGCCTCCGCGACGAGATCGCGGTACCGGGTGAGTTCGTCCACATCGATCTCGCACGCGCACTCCGGCAGCCCAAGCGCGCCGAGCACGCGCTCGGAGGCTGTCGGCGGCGGGGCCTCGGCGGGCGGAAGGGCTGCGCGTGCGGGCGCAGCGATGAGAACCAGGCATCCGAACGCCACCGGCAGCGCCCCTGACAACCCCATGCGGCGGATCGCTTGCATTCCTTCTGGCCTCCTGATCGGCTCCTGATCGGCTCCTGCTGATCGAACGCTCGCCGGTCCCGCGAAGTGCCGGAACGCTGAGACGACGACCGGTCGAACGAGTCACGCACAGACTAGCCGGCCGAGACGGTGCGGCCCCGGGCGCCGCTTCGAGGAGGCTCGATCGAGCGCGATCCGCGCAAAGGCCACGCTCTCGACGCAGCCGATCCTCGACGTGGCGACGCTGAGCGGAACCGCGGGGAGGGGATGACGGCGATGGCATGCTCCGTCCGATATCGTCCCGGCCGATGTCGTACGACTACCTCGTCGACACCTACGAGACCGAACGGCTGAAGACGCTCTCCGTCTGGAGCACCTTCCGCGACGAAGATCTCCGGGTGCGTCCGCGGCCCGACGATGCGCGCGGGCGCAACGCGCTCGAACACATGGTCCACCAGTGCGTCAGCGAGGACCTCTGGTTCCGCGAGATGCTCGGCATCGACGTCGCTGCGCCCCCGCTGCCGGAGCGCGAGGAGCGCGTGGAGTTCATCCGCCGCTACGCCGAGGACTCCGGTCGCCGCCTGGACGCGCTGCACGTTCGCGACACGGCCTGGTGGGAAGGCGACGTGCATTTCTTCGATGTCGTACGCAGCCGCGCCTGGGTGCTGGTGCGCCGCATCGCCCACACCGCCCACCACCGCGGGCAGCAGACGACCTTGCTGCGCGTGCTCGGCCGCGAGTTGCACAGCACCTACGGCCCGACCGCGGACACCGGCGGCCTGTTCCAGCACCGCGCGCCGACGATCTACGCCTACCGAGATCTCGACGCGCTGCTCGAGGACGCCGCCCTGCAACGCTCGCGAGCCCGCCTGCCCGGACCCGCCGGCCGCCCCGTCACCGAGCGTCCGGTCACCGAGCGCCCCGATTCCTGACCGCCTTGGTGCCTGACCACCTCGGCGCCAACAACAGGGGGCCGTCAACCAAGGGGCCGGGTTCGTTCGTCAACTTTTCCGGAGGAAAAGTTGACGAACGAACCC
>CAYOHN010000438.1:0-2825 GCA_964403735.1 uncultured Spirochaetales bacterium
ACAATCCGAACGCGTTCAACCCGATCGATAGCATCGTTCCGCGAGGCCGCGGCGCGTTGCCGTTCCGCCCGGCCCCGATCTTCGGTATCGACGAGAACGCTCCGCGAGGCGAGGCGCAGGGCCTCTTCTACCCGAGTGCCGGATTGCGCCGGGCCCTGCGGCGGGATCTCGATTCGATCGACCAGAATTTCAGCCAGACGGAACTCGCGTTCAACCGCGGCGGGAGCCAGAGCGACGAGGGAGAGCTGCGGGAGGCCTACCTCGACCTCGAAGCGGCCGGAGGGCGCCTCTGGCTCCGGCTCGGCAAGCAGGCGATCGTGTGGGGCAAAACGGAGCTGTTCCGCAACACCGATCAGTTCAACCCGCAGGATCTCGCGCTCTCTTCGCTTCCGACGCTCGAGGAATCGCGGATCCCGCTCTGGGCCGCGCGCGGGAGCTGGTCGTTCTACAACATCGGAAAGCTCGAGGACGTCCGGCTCGAGCTCGCGGCGAACCTCGACAACTTCGAGGGTGCGGACCTCGGCCGCTGCGGAGAACCCTTCTCGTTCGACGTCGTCTGCAATCTGACCTTCGGCTTCTTCGCCCATGGGCTGGTCGGCGCCGGTTTGGCCGGGGTCGACAAGCCCACGTCACCGCTGAGCAGCCTCAGCGGCATCGAATTCGGCGCGCGTGTCGAGTTTCGCTATAAGCGATTCAGTTTTCAGATCTCGAACTTCTATGGTTTCGACGACTTTCCCACGCCGGAACGGATCTCGACCTTCGAACGTAACGTGGATCCCTTTACCGGGATGCCGAGGCGTGCCGATGCGCGCGGTCCGTGCACGACCGCAGACTCCGGGGTCGAACCGGCGTGTCTCGGCCGCGGCGACCAGACGATCCTACTCGACGAAACCGGCAACCCGCTGCGCGCGCGCGACTGGGACCGCAACGGGATCCCCGACGACGTCGATGGCGACGGCACGCCGGACATCCTGACGCGGGCGGGCGGCAGCGCCTTCTTCAAGACCGGGGATGTCATCCCGACGACGGAGTTCCAGCAGGACGTCCTCGGGAACCATCCCGGTAACCAATCGCTGTTCGCGTTCACGAACGCCGGCACCGTGGGAGCGGCCGGCCTGGAGACCGATGTCGCACTCGCCGGATTCGGATCCTTCAATGGCAAGGAGGGGCTCGGCCCGGTGATCAGCACGCCCGCGCAGGGTGCCTCTGGTCTGCTGGCGGGGAGCCGGTCCGCGTTCATCGCCGCGTCGAACACCGGCTTCATCCCGAGCAGCTCAGTGCTTCGCGACAGCTTCGTATCGCTCCATCAGCAACCCGGGGACGCGGGGGAGCCACTCAGCGACGGCGGCAGTGGGCCGTTCGCGCTCCAGAACCAGGCGCTCGGGCAGTTCCTCACCCCTCAACAGGAAGCGCTTCTCGGGTGCGGTCCCTTCTGGGCCACGGATTGCGACGACGACGGCATCGACTTCCTCAATGCCGAGGCGTCGGTGTTGCTGCAGGCCTTTCCCATCTTCGATGGCACCTCCGGAAGCCTGTTCGATTGGCGCGCCGATCAGGGTGCGCAGCCGGGGACGGATGAATTTGCGCTCACGGTCGGATCCGGGCCGGTCGCCACCCGCTTCGTCGACGGCCGCCTGGTGCGGCTCCCCGGCTCGCGTGGACCGATCGACGAACTCGGCAATCCCGATCCTACCTACAACCCCGCCGTCGACGGCTGCACTCGAGCCGGCGCGTCAGCGCTGTGTGCGGGTGCCAACGTCCTTCATCCCCTCACGGGGGACTCGTTCCGGACGGAGCTGGCGGCGGTCTCGTGGAACCTGATGATGCTGGTGGCGTCGCGAAGCGACCCGCGCGACCCGAACCTGCCGGACCTCGTCGAGTTCAGCGTCAGGGACCCGAACGGTTTCGGCATCATCGTCGGCGGTCCCAACGACGGCCAGATCCGGCCGGGTGTGGATGCATCGAGAGTGGATGGATCCACGCCGGTGGCGTGCGGGGTGCTCGCGCCGCAGCTCTGCCTCAACGTACAGGGCCTGCTTGCGGCCGCCGGAGCCTCGCGGAAGTCCGTGCGGGCCGGCGGCAACGGCGTCTTCGGCCGGCGCGACTTCGCCTGGCATTCGAGCGGCGAGTTCCTGCTGCGCTACGAGAAGCGCAACATCCTCGGCTTCGCGTTGGACTTCGCCGAGGACCGCACCAAGACCAACTGGGGCGTCGAGATGACCTGGGTCGAGGGACAGACCTTCCTCGACAACGACGAGCCGCACGGCGTCGCCAAGTCCGATACGTTCAACCTCACGGTCTCCGTAGATCGGCCGACCTTCATCAATTTCTTGAATCCGAACCGCACGGTGTTCTTCAACTCGCAGTGGTTCTTCCAGTACATCGAAGGCCACGAGGACGGCTTCACGACGAACGGACCGCTCAACGTGCTGGCCACAGTGACGGCGCTCACCGGCTACCACCAGGACCGGCTGCTGGTCTCTTTCACGACCGTCTACGACTTCCGCTCGCGCTCCGGCGGCCTGCTGCCGCAGGTCTCCTATCGCTTCACGGAGAACCTCTCGGCGACGGTCGGCTCGAACCTGTTCTTCGGCCGCGTCGAACTCACCGATGCCCCGATCTCGGAGGTCCGCGCCGGCCTGAACCGGACCGGAGACCTCGCCGACAAGGACCCCGTGGAGAACGGCCTCTCGGTGCTGCGCGAACGCGACGAGGTGTACCTGACGCTCCGCTACACCTTCTGACCGGGTTGCCGATCGCGTCTCGGCGGCGTCAACCAAGGGGCCGGGTTCGTTCGTCAACCAAAAGGTTGACGAACGAACCCG
>CAYOHN010000439.1:0-2817 GCA_964403735.1 uncultured Spirochaetales bacterium
TTCCGCCCAAACAATTGCCCGTCCTGTACCAGAGATCTCAACGCGCGCGTCGTCGCGGAGCTGGAGCCGGGCATCGTCGTGCACGGCGTGGCGCTGAAGCCGGGCAAGCCGATCTGCCTCGCGGCGCACGGCCGCAAGCCAGTCGTGATCCTGCCGGGGTTCCCGACGTCGGCGATCTTCACGTTCCACGAGTTCGTCGCACCGGTGCTGTGCGGGCTCGCGGGCGCATTGGCTCCGGCCGGGTCGGGCGGCGAGCCGGCGGGACGCGAGACGGTGTCGGCGCGGCTCGCGCTGCGCACGTCGTCCGAGCGCGGGCGCCTCGAGTACTTGCTGGTCGGCCTCGTGCGGCGCGACGACGGCGGCCTGGCGGCGTATCCGATGGGGAAGGGCAGCGGCAGCGTTACCGCGTTCAGTCGCGCCGATGGCTTCGTGCGCGTGCCGCGGAACGTCGAGTTGCTGGAGACCGACGCCGAGGTGGATGTCACGCTGCTCGGCCGCGCGCTCTCAGTAGCGGATCTCGTCGTGATCGGCAGTCACTGCGTCGGTCTCGATCGGGCGGCCAGCGCGCTCGCGCGCGGGGGCTTCGCCGTGAAGGTGCAGGCGGTCGGCTCGCAGGGAGGGCTCGCGGCGGCGCGGCGCGGCGAGTGCGACGCGGCGCCGATCCATCTGCTCGATCCCGGGACCGGGCGCTACAACGAAGGGTTCCTCGGCGACGGCCTGCGCCTACTGCGCGGCTGGACCCGGATGCAGGGCGTCGTGACCCCGCCGGACGATCCGCGGACGATCGCCGAGCTGCTCGCGGATCCCGCGGCGCGCATGGTGAACCGCAACCGCGGCGCCGGCACCCGGGTGCTGATCGACGAGCTGCTGGCGGCCCACGCGCCCGATCCGTCGCGGCCGCTGCGCCCGCCGGGCTTTGCGTACGAGCCACGCTCCCACTACGCCGTGGCGGCGGCCGTCGCGCAGCGCCGGGCAGACTGGGGCGTCGCGATCGAGACCGTCGCGCGCGAGCAGGGGCTGCGCTTCCAGCCGTTGCGCGCGGAGCACTATGATTTTGCGGTGCCGGCCTCGCGCTGGGAGCGGCCCGCGGTGCGAGCGTTGCGGCGGCTGCTCGAGCCCGGCTCCCCGCTGCGCGACGAACTCGCGGCGCTGGGCTTCGGGCCACCGGAGGAAGCATCGTGACGAATCGACCGGCACTCGTTCTCGGAGGCCTGCTGGGCCTCGTCGCGGCTCTCGCAGGGCCGACTCCCGCGCGCGCCGATCCGCCCGACCGGCCCGGGCGCCTGGTTCTCGCGACGACGACGAGCGTCCGAGACTCCGGACTCATGGACGCCCTGCTCCCGGTATTCGAGCAGGGGTTCAGCACCGACGTCGAGCTGATTGCCGTCGGCAGTGGCGCGGCGCTGCGCATGGGGGCGATGGGAGAGGCTGACGTCGTCGTCGGGCATGCCCCCGCCGAGGAGAAGAAGCTCGTCTCGAGTGGCGTCTTCGTCGATCGGCAGCCGTTCATGCACAACTACTTCCTGCTCGCGGGGCCGGCCGAAGATCCCGCCGGTGTCGCCGCCGCGGCGAGCGCCGCCGAGGCCGTGCAGCGGATCGCGGCCCTGCCGGCACCGTGGGTCAGCCGCGGCGACGAGTCCGGCACGCACGGGCGCGAGCAGGCGCTGCTGCGCGCAGCCGGACGCGATCCGGCGGCACGCTGGGCCGGCTTCGTCAGCACGGGCTCCGGCATGGGACAGACGCTGCTGGTCGCCGGCGAGAAGCGCGCGTACCTGCTCACGGATCGCGCCACGTTCGAGGCGTTCCGCGCGCGCATCGATCTCGTGCCGCTGTACGCGAAGCCCGACGCGGCGCTGCTCAACGAGTACTCGGTGCTGCGTCCGAACCCCGCAAAGCTCGCGCCCGGCCGCGTCGACATCCCGGGCGCGGAGCGCTTCGCCGAGTTCCTGCTGGCGGCGGCGACGCAGGCGAAGATTGCCGCGTTCGGCCGCACGGCCGACGGGTCGTCGCTGTTCACCTCGGGCGTCGCGCCGGCGGCGTCGTACTGATCCATGATGGACGTCGCGGAGATCGCGCTACGCACGCTCGCGGTGTCGGGATCTGCGCTGGCGCTGGCGCTCGCGCTCGGCATCCCGGCGGGTCTCGCGCTCGGACGGCGGAGGTTTCCCGGGCGCGGGCTGCTCGTCGCGACGGTGAACACCGGCATGGGGCTGCCGCCCGTCGTCGTCGGGCTGCTCGTGGCGCTGCTGCTGTGGCGCAGCGGACCGTTCGGGGCGCTCGGTTGGATGTACACGCCGCAGGCGATGGTCTTCGCGCAGGTGGCCATCGCGCTGCCGCTGATCGTCGGGATCACGCTGGCCTCCGTTGCCAGTCTCGCCGACGATTGGCACGCGCAGGTGCGCGGGCTCGGTGCGCGAGGCTGGCGCGCGGCGTGGTTGTTGATGCGCGAGATCCGTCCGGGTCTGCTGGCGGCAGTGATCGCCGCGGCGGGCGGGATCCTCTCGGAGGTCGGCGCCGTCGCGATGGTGGGCGGCAATCTCGATGGCGAGACGCGCGTGCTGACCACCGGGATCCTGATGTACACCCAGATGGGACGCTTCGAGGAGGCGCTGGCATTGGCCGCCGTGCTGCTGGGGCTCACCTTCGTGCTGGCGGCGTCGCTGACCGCCGTCCAGCAGCAGCGGCGGCGAACGTGAGCGGCGCTCCCGCGATCCGCGTCCGCAATCTCGTCGTCGCGCGCGGCCGCGGCGGCGCGGGCTTCGTGTTGCGCGTCCCGGAGCTCGCCCTCCGGCGCGGCGAGGTGCTCGCGGTGCTCGG
>CAYOHN010000440.1:0-2814 GCA_964403735.1 uncultured Spirochaetales bacterium
GGCGCCGAAGGACGAGATGGGCCGCTTCGTCAACGGCAACCAGTCGCGCGCAAACCTGATCGTCCGCACCGGCGAGGTCGGCTCTGCGGCCATTCGCGAGCTGGTGGCGGCGTTGCGCGCGGCGATCCGCGCGGAACTCCCCGCGGACGTGAGCGCCGAGCCGGTCGGGAACGCAATTCTGCTGGCGCGCAGCGCCGATGGCATCGCCGGCGCGCAGGCTCGCGCACTCGGAGTGGCGTCGCTGGCGATCTTCGCACTCGTCGCGCTCGCCCTGCGCTCGTGGCAGCTTGGCCTCATCGCGCTGCTGCCGAATCTGTTTCCAGTGCTGTTGTTCTTCGGGATGCTCGGGCTCGGCATCGCGCCGCTCTCGCTGCCGACGAGTCTGATCGGCGCCGTCGCGCTCGGCATCGCGATCGACGACACCGTGCACTTCCTGGTGCGCTACCGCCGGGAACGCAATGCCGGCGGGACTCCCGAGGAAGCATCGCGCCGGACGGGTTTCTCGGTCGGGCGTCCGATCGCGGTCACGTCGGCCATGCTGTCGGCGGGCTTCGGCGTGATCGCGCTGTCGAGCTTCGCGACGCTCCAGGAGTTCGGCCTGCTGTTCGCGACGACGATCGGCCTGTGCCTCGTGGCCGACCTGCTGCTGCTGCCCGCGCTGCTGGTCCGGCTGCGGATCTGACCCGGATCGCGTTTTGGGTCAGTGCGATTCGAGCCGGCGCGGGTCGAACTCGCCATCCGGAACCGGTGGGTTTCCGTTCATCTCGTCGACCTGCATGATCGTGTAGCCGCCGCCCAGCAGATTGCGCATTTCGGCGCGCATCGGCACCCAGATCCCGTCGAACTCCTCGACGTCGACCGCCGGCGCTTTCAGCTCCTTGACCTCGACGCCCGCGCTGTTCCAGTAGCGCGTGTGCAGCACGACGAGCCGCTCGCGGTCGATCCGGCTCACGAAGCGCGAGTACTCGGAGTCGCTCTCGGGCCTCGGCGTGATCTCGACGACGTAGCAGTCACGCCCGTCGTAGCGCTCGTTGGCGAGTCGCCGGTAGTCGGCGTCCTCGACCTCGCGGGGCACGACGTCCTCGAAGCTGAAGTCCGTCCCCATCACGGCCTCGCCGCGCAGGCTGACGCGTTTCACGCGGCGGCGGCTCGCGAGATACACGAATTGATCGTCGGCCCGGTCCTGGTTGTTCATGATCAGGTAGCCCGAGAAGCGCAGGTCGAACGGATGCGTGTAGCGGATCCGGGTCTTGGACAGGACGCCGCGGCGGGCTTCGCCGTGCTCGTCGCGGAAGCTCTTCCACAGCACGTTCATCCGCGATTCCTGCTCGCTGCCACCGCGGTCGCCGGACACGAGTCGGATCTTCTGCTCGGTGGTGTCGAAGCGGTTCTGGAGCATCCGGTCGTAGATGTCGCGGCCGGTGAGGCCGTCCTCGTGGCCGGGCAGGGCGTCATCGAACGCCGGGGCGGCCGCCGGGATCCCGAGCGCGGAGACCCAGACCAACAGCATCGAAGGCAGCAGAGGCATCGGCAGCAGAGCGCGGGCGCGCGGCGAAGACATGGTCGAACACTCCCGGGGTCCGAAGTCGACCGACTCTACCGCAGTCCGCGGCTACCCCGCGGGGTAGCCGCGGTGACCAAGGAGGGGAGACCATGCGACGATCCCGTGACGGGTCCGCGCAGAGCTGGAGGGTCTGCGCGCGGAGCGTACCCTGCCGGACATGACCACCCGGATCCTGGTCTGCGACGACGAACCGGACATCCTGGACCTCGTGCAGCTCAGCCTCAGCGAGGCAGGCTTCGCCGTCGAGACGGCGAGTTCCGGGCAGGACGCCATCGAAAAGCTGCGCCGCGCCGCACCGGATCTCGCGGTGCTCGATCTGATGTTGCCCGACATGCCGGGGACCGAGATCTGTCGCTTCATCCGCACGCGGCCCGAGCTGGCGGACGTGCTGGTGTTGATGCTCACCGCGAAGGGCGAGGAGGTCGACCGGATCGTCGGCTTCGAACTCGGGGCCGACGACTACGTGACCAAGCCGTTCAGCCCGCGCGAGTTGGTGTTGCGCGTGCGCGCGCTGCTGCGCCGGCGCGCCGGGACCGGCGGCGAGCGCAACCTGCTGGAACGCGATGCCGTGCGCGTCGATCTCGACCGCCACCGCTGCTTCGTCGAGGGCGAGGAGATCGGCCTCACCGCGAAGGAGTTTCAGTTGCTGGCGACGCTGATGCGGAAGCCCGGCCGGGTGCTGACCCGCGAGCGGCTGCTCGACGACATCTGGGGCTCGGACGTCACCGTCACGATGCGCACCATCGATACCCACCTGAAACGTCTGCGCGAGAAGCTCGGCAAGGGCGGGGATCTGATCGAGACGGTGCGCGGTGTCGGCTACCGCTTCACGGAGTAAGATCGCGCCGGAAGGAGCCTCGGTTCCGTGACCGGCTTGTCCTCGAGCGGCTTTCGTCTGACGCTGCTGGCCGCGCTCGTCTTCGTCGTGTTGGCGGCTGCGATCGCGGCGGCCGCCGGCGACGCTTCGGCGCGCGCGGTCGGGCTGACCGTCGCGGTGGGTCTCGGCGCCGCGTTGCTCGCGCGGGCCTGGTTGTCCCGGGTGCTCGCGGAGCCGGTGATGGCGCTGCGGCGCTTCGCCGCCGCGCAGCGGGAGGGACGTCTCGAGGTGCGGCTGCCGGGCACGTGGATCGGCGAGTTCCGGTCGGTGGCGGACGCCCTCAACGAGATGGCCGACACCTTCGAGACTCGCCTCCGGAGCAGCGATGCGCGGCGCAGCCGGCTCGAGGCCGTCATCGAGGCGATCTCGGGCA
>CAYOHN010000441.1:0-2811 GCA_964403735.1 uncultured Spirochaetales bacterium
GGTGCGGCGTCCGGGCGCGGCGGCCGCGGCAGGAGACCGCCCATCGGCACGCCCGCAGCTGCGCCGGCGGCTGCGAAGGAACCGCCATCGATCTCGCACAACGACGGCGCGTAGTCCCAGCCGCCGTAGACGCGGACCACTAGCCGCGGCCCGCTCGTGCCATACGCCTCGCGGCGTCGCATCGCCGCGAACAGCGCGTCGCGCGAGTTCTCCTCGGCCCACAGCACCGCGAGCCCGCCCGGGTTGAACTCGACGTCGTCGACGAGGCCCGGCGGAAGCTCGCTCGCTGCGGGCGTCCCGGCGCCACCGTGGCCGGGATAGTCCGCGGACTCCTCGACGAGTCCGGCCGCTGACAGATGCGTATCGGTGCTCGCGACGAGCCCGAACGCGAACGGGTTTTCACCGCCCTTCGCCTGCTCGAGGAGGCCGCGCCCGAGCGCATCACGGACGTAGTTCGCCGCCGGGGGCTCCTCCGCGAACCACGGCACGAACTTCGCCGCGAAGTTCTGGTACGCGAGCTTCTCGAAGCGGCACAACTCGTCGGGCGCACCGGCGCCGGTCGCCTCGACGCGACACTCGGAGTCTCCCTTGTGCTGCATGACTTCGACGAGCGGTTCCATCGCCGCACGCGTGCGCGCGTAGTCGGCACCGGCGCCCTCCGGCAGCGAGAACAGCAGCCCGCCGCTGAGATTCGCGTTGTGCGGAATCACCAGCACGTCGCAGCCCGGCGCGGCCGGTCCCGCGCGCAGGCAGTCGCGCTCGAGCGCCTGCCACAAGCCCTCGGGCTGCGGCTCGTCGATGTAGCTGGTCGGCAACGCGGGCACCGCGTCGTTCCGGAACAGCACGTTGCGATGGATATTGTTGCTGCCGGGGCCGCCGGTCCATTCGTAACCGACGAAGGTAGTGAAGGAGCAGGCGTCGCTGCGGTCGTAGAAGACCTCGGCGGCCTGCTGGATGTCACGCCACGGCGTCACCGCGGCGTCGGCACACGCCCGTCCGCCCTCGCCACACAGACCGCGCCGGACCGGACGCTCCGGATAGGTCGTAAGCGTGTTCCAGACGAAGAACGAGAGGCGGGGCCAGCCGCGGTGGAGACGACACAGCAGCGAATCATGTCCCGGAAGACCCGGCGTCTCGCAGATCGTCAGCTCACCGAAGAGCTCAGCGTGATCCGTCACGGCGGCGAAATCGAGCGGCCGCGCAAGCCGGACCGTGCGCATCGCCTCACCGGCTTCGTCGTAGGGCTGGATGCCGAGCGGCTCGCCGCGGGCGAAGCGGTAGGCATCGCGCGGGCCCGTGCGGGTGCCCTGGGTCTGCGCGTCGTGCGAATAGCGGGTGTGGACGTGAAGGTCGCCGAAGAACGGGCGGCGCAGCGGCTCGTGATCCCGGCACGGCGCGCGCTGCTCGGTGCGCTCGAAGGCGCCGACCGGCGATGCGCCCGGCGCGAGCCCGCAGGCCCACAGAGCAGCCACCAGCCAGCGCAACCGTCGCCTGGTGGCATCCCTGTCCCTGCGCGCCGGGCGCGCATCGACCCGCTTCCGCATTCTCTCCCCCTCGGTATGCTCCGCCCCCATGATGACGCGTCTGTCTTCTCCTGCCGACCGTCTGCGCGAGCTGCTCGCCAGCCCCGGGATCCGCGTGATGCCATGCTGCTTCGATGCCCTCTCCGCGAAGCTCATCGAGCAGGCGGGTTTCGAGCTCACGTTCATGAGCGGCTTCGCCGTTTCCGCGGCGCGCCTGGCGCTGCCCGATACGGGATTGATCTCTTACGGCGAGATGGTCGACCAGGGCCGCGAGCTCTGCGCAGCCGTCTCGATCCCGGTGATCGGCGATGGCGATACGGGCTACGGCAACGCCGTCAACGCCAAGCGCACCGTGCGCGGCTACGCGCGGGCGGGCTTTGCGTGCGTGATGATCGAGGACCAGCTGGCGCCGAAGCGCTGCGGCCATACGCGCGGCAAGGCGGTGGTTCCGCACGGGGAGGCGATGGCGCGGATCCGCGCCGCCATCGACGCCCGCGAGGAGGCTCGCACCGCGGGACACGACATCCTCGTGATGGCGCGGACCGACGCGCGTGCGACGCACGACCTGGACGAAGCGCTCGCGCGCGGGCGCGCGTTCGCGGACCTCGGAGCGGACGTGGTCTTCGTGGAGGCGCCGCGCGACGAGTCCGAGTTGGCGCGCGTAGCCCGGGAAATCCCGGCGCCGACGATGGCGAACCTCGTCGAGGACGGGGACACGCCGATGCTCCCGCCGGACCGCCTGGCAGCGCTCGGCTTCAAGGTCGCCGCGTACCCGCTGACGCTTCTTCACGCATCGGTGTATGCGATGCAGGAGGCGCTGGCCGGCCTGCGCGAAGGCAAGCCGCTCGACCGGCGGCTGTCGTTCGCCGAGCTGCGCACACGCCTCGGCTTCGACGCCCATGACGCCGAGGCGCAGCGCTACGAAGCGGGCGAGCGATGACCGTCGCACCCGCTCGGATGCGCACGCACCTCACCCGACACGCAAGGGAGTGAGCTGACTGCTCCGGTGCATCGAGTGGCCACGAGACGAGGAGATCGTTCGCCTCGCACCGTGCCCGCAGGGGCCCGTAGCCGAGCAGCTCGATCCGCGCGGATTCCGGAGCGAAGTCGAGCACGCGGACATTCGGACCCTTTGGCGCCGCGAGCAGGGTGACGTAGACGGTGTCGCCCCGGCACGTGAAGCGAACGGAGACACCACAGGATGTCTTTCCCTCGGCTCGCTGCCACGGGCGCGTCCCGTGAATCGCTTCGCCGTTGTGGGAAAGCCACATTCCGAGGGCTTCTAGCC
>CAYOHN010000442.1:0-2809 GCA_964403735.1 uncultured Spirochaetales bacterium
CGGCGCAGCGAACGCCGCGGTCAGCGGATCTGGAAGTGCCGGAAGACGAAGCAGTAATTCGGGGGGTCGCGGTCGAACAGCGGCGTCCAGACGGCGGCGAGGTCCGGCCAGACCCGCGCGGCGAGCGCGCGCAGATCGAACGGCGGCAGGAAGTCGACGCGCTCGCCGGACAGCGCGCGGTCGGCGACCCAACCGAACGCCGAACGGACGCTGCCGGGCGCGAACTCCTTCACGATGAACTGTGCGTCGTCGGCCGCGCAGGCGCGGAGCTGGCGGAGCAGGGTTTCGCGCTCGGGCGGGGGCGTGTGGTGCAGCACGTCGGCGAGCAGCACGACATCGGGGCCCGGCGTGCCGGCGCCGCCCGCGGCCTCGGAGTCCAGTGCGGCGGCCGGATCGAGCGGACACAGCGTCGGGTCCCGCGCGGTCAGCTCGTCGAGCAACGCGCCGCCGTCGGCCGTCAGCGCGAGGATCGAGGATCCCGGCGCGAAGCGCGGCAGGCAGTCCGCGATCGCCCCGGCGTCTGCGAAGGCTGCCCCGTGCCACGTGCGCGCTGCGCGGATGAGCAGACTGGTTCGCGCGGTCCGCTGGGCGAGCGGACCCGCCTCGAACCCAGCGATCCCTCCGCTGTCTCCGAAGACTCCCCGCATAGTGGCGAGAGTACGCGAATGGCATGACTCGCGCATGAACACCGCGGAGACGAGCCGTCATCCAGCGTGGAGGGGCGCGAGTGTGTCGCCGCGATGCGTCAGCAAACTGCGTCATACGTCGTCGTTTGGTTGCCCGAGAAGGCGCCGTAGGTCCGCACGCCGTCGTGTGACCGCGCTCGACACAGCGACCGGGGATCCTGAATCCGGATTCCGCACCTAAGCTCCTCCTCGACGGCCTGCCCGCTGTCCTGGAACCAACCGATGAGGGAACCCGCGATGGCTCGACTCCTTTGCCGCGTCCGACTCGATGGCGTCCGGCTCGATCGCGTCTGGCGGGCTGCTCGGGGGCGCGCGCGGCGTCCGTGGGGCGCGCGATGAGCGAAGTGCTCTCGGCGTGGGCTGCCGACGGCGCCGCCATCGCGACCGCGCTCGCGGCCCTCGTCGGCGCGGGGCTCGGTGCGCTCGTTGCGGCGCTCTGGGGTCATGCGCGGGCGCAACGCGCCGAGACGCAGGCGGCGGAGCGCGCGCAGCAGCTCGCCGCCGCCGAGACGCGCGCCGATGCGGAGCGCCACGCGGCCGAGCAGCGCCTCGCTGCCGAGCGCCGCCACGGGCAGGAACAGCTCGCGGTGGCGCGCGGCGAGGTCGACACCCTGCGGAGTCAGATCGTCGCGATCGAGCGCGAGCGAGCGACGCTGGAAGCGGAGCTCGGCAACGCCGAGCGCGCGACTGCGGAGAAGCTCGCGATGCTCGATCACGCCGAGAAGCAGCTACGCGAGGCGTTCACCGCGCTGTCCACCGATGCGCTGCGCGCCAACAGCCAGAGCTTCCTCGAGCTCGCGAAGACGACGCTCGGCGAGGTGCAGCGTACGAGCAGTGCGGATCTGACGGCGCGGCAGGTCGCCATCGATGGGCTCGTGAAACCGGTGGGCGAGGCGCTCCGCAAGCTCGACGAGCAGCTTCGCACGGTGGAGACCGCGCGCCACGGGCACTACAGCGAGCTGCGTCAGCAGCTCGCACAGGTGGCGCAGTCGCACCAGCTGCTGCACGGCGAGACGCGCAACCTGGTGCAGGCGCTGCGCGCGCCGGCCGTGCGCGGGCGCTGGGGGGAGGTGCAGTTGCGCCGCGTCGTCGAGTTGGCCGGCATGCTGGAGCACTGCGACTTCAGCGAACAACCGAGCGCCGACACCGAAGGTGGGCGGCTGCGGCCCGACCTGGTGGTCCAGTTCCCCGGCGGCCGCTACGTCGTCGTCGACGCGAAGGCTCCCCTCGATGCCTATCTCGACGCCATCGGCGCCGCCGACGATGCCGCGCGCGACGGCCACCTGCGCCGCCACGCGCAGCAGGTGCGCGATCACATGGCGAAGCTCGGCACCAAACAGTACTGGACCCGGTTCCAGCCGACGCCGGACTTCGTCGTGATGTTCCTGCCCGGCGAGCCCTTCTTCGCCGCGGCACTCGAACAGGACCCGGAGCTGATCGACTGGGGTGCCCGGCGTAACGTGATCGTCGCGAGTCCCACCACGTTGATCGCGCTGTTGCGCGCCGTCGCCTACGGCTGGCAGCAGGAAGCCGTGGCCCGCAACGCCGAGGAGATCCGCCAGCTCGGTCGCGAGCTGCACGAACGGATCACCACGATGACGGATCACTTCACCAAGCTCGGCCAACGCCTCGACGATGCCGTCGGCGCGTACAACGCGACGCTCGGCTCCTTCGAGGCCCGCGTACTGGTCAGCGCCCGCAAGCTGAAGGAACTCGGCGCCGGCTCGAATGCCGATCTCGTGGCGCCGGCGACCATCGAGGCGGAAACGCGCGAGCTGCGCGGTGGCGCAGAGCCGGCGGAATCGGAGTGGCTTCGCGATCCGGAATCCGGGTCCCCCGCCGAGTGAAGCCGATCAGAACTCGGTGAACGAATCCCGATCCGGCTCTTCGCACCGGTTCGATGGACCCTCTACCGCCGTCCCATCCAGTACGACGCGACGAGGTATCCTGCCGTGACGGCAGCGACGAGCGCCGCGCCCATCAACGTCGGAGGCGCCGGCGCGGAGATGCCGAACGCTCGACAGAAGAAGCCGAAGGCGAAGGCGAGCAGGAGCGCGGCGATGCTCTTCATCGATCTCCCCGGAACGGGTCTCTGGCGTCGCGCCGGACTTCGCCAGGTGGGC
>CAYOHN010000443.1:0-2804 GCA_964403735.1 uncultured Spirochaetales bacterium
AGCGGGATCGCGAAGAACAGCCGATCGACTTCGGCATCGACGAGCAGGTTGCCGCTGCCGCGGCGGAGCGCCTCCGCCACCGCCTCCTCCAGCAGAGGGGGGTCCGTGCGCGTCGGGATCCAGAAGAAGGTCTGCGACAGCACCACGACTTCGACGTCGCGCGTAACCTGCGCTCCGTCCATCTGGAAGCCGAGAACCGGCGCGTTCTCCGTCGAGAGCGCTGCAAAGTGGCCGTGCGGAACCGCTCGCAGCGCACAGCCCGACCCCATGGCGACGAGGGTCGCCGCTGCGACCAACAGCGCAGCGCGTCGCATGGGCATCGCTACGGAGTCTCCGAGAGGTCGACGACATCGCCGCGAACCTGCACCGTGGAGACACCGACGAGGAACCACCAGTCGATGGTGCGGACGCGTGCCCGCGTCATGATGTCGCCGCCGCCGACGGCTAGCGCGTCTTCCACGGCGAGTTCGAGCCTCGGCGTCTCGGCCGTCGGCAGGAACAGCACCGAGGTGACCCGCGTGTCGCTGCCCGCGACGTCGCGCCGGACCGAGGTCTTGCGCATGTCGACCTTGGTGAGGTCGAACTGCACCGCACGCGTCGCGGCGACCGGCAGCGTTCCCTGATCGGTCACACAGCCGCCGAGCGCCAGGGCGATCGGAAGGACGAGAGTGGCGGTAGACGCGAGACGCGGCATGGGCGGCAGTGTACTCGCTCAGGGCTCGATCGCGTAGCGGGCGCGAACGGTCACCGCGAGTTCCAGCTCGCCGGTTGCGATCGGTACGGACTCGGCGGCAGACATCTGCGCCATCCGCGGCATCGGGCCGGGCATGCCGCCGTCCTCCGA
Source organism: uncultured Spirochaetales bacterium (assembly GCA_964403735.1). GTDB lineage: Bacteria > Myxococcota_A > UBA9160 > UBA9160 > PR03 > CAADGG01. The sequence goes on from CAYOHN010000443.1 coordinate 845, forward strand.
CAGTTCCAGCAAGCGACCGAGACCGACGCCGGCGCTCGCCGCATAGAGCTCGGCCTTGCGACGGGCGTCGGCGAGAGCGCGTTTCCGGGCTTCGTCGAGCAGCGGCGCCGGGTCCCCGATGGCGAACGAGATGCCGCCGATCTCGTTGGCGCCCGCACCGACGAGCTCGTCGAGTACCGCGCCCACCTTCTCGAGATCGCGCACGCGCACGGCGACCTGGTTCGACACGCGGTACCCGGTGATGCGGGGCCGCTCCCGCGACGCCGGCATCCTGTCGGCGTAGACCGGGTGGACCTGGAAGCGCTCGGTGCGAACATCCTTCTTCGCGATGCCCGCGGCGTCCAGCGCCGAGAGCACACGCTGCATCGCGGTGTTGTTGGCTCGCACCCCGTCGCCCGCGGTCTCGGCCTCGCTGACGACGCCCGCCGACAGGAATCCGGTGTCGGGCGCCGCCGCGACCTGTCCGGTGCCGCTGACGACGATCGAGGACGGCTCCGCCGCGTGCGTCTTCGCGCCGACGAGGCCGACGATCGCCACCAGCATCAGGCCGCCGCGGGCAAAGAATCGGATCGGGAATCGGGGCATGTCCGGGTTCTCCTTCGGCTCCGCGAATTCGGAACGAAGCCCTGAGGAGATCGAACCGTAGCCGGCCCGAGAGGTTTCGCCGATCGTTGCAGACCAAGAGGCCAACAGGGACACTCCGAGGTCATGGATCCGGTGCTGGTCGCGACACGATCGCCGCTGGGCCTGGCGCTCGGGCTCGGCCTGCTGCTTTCGCCCGGCTTGCTGCTCTCGGGCTGTGCGTCCGTCGGCGCGACGCGGGCCTTCCACGACGGAACGGTGGCCCTCGAGCGCGGTGAATCCGAGCGGGCCGTCGCCGAGCTGGAGCGCGCGGCGGCGCTGGTGCCCGATTCGTCGGCCGTCCAAAATCATCTCGGGATCGCCTACGAAGCCTCGGATCGCCCGGACGATGCACGGCGCGCGTACGAGCGAGCCGTCGAGCTGAGCTGTGAGAACGAGGCGGCCCAGACCAATCTCCGGGCACTTCGCGCGCGTGCGGAAGACGGAGAGCCGTGAGCCGAGACGACGATCGCGACGAACGGCCATAGCGCTCGTGGGCCGAGATCGATCGGCTCCGGGACCGGCCGCGGGCCCGTCGGGATCCCCGGACGGCGCGAGACCCCGCCGACACCCCCGGCGCCGGCGATGCGGCTAGCCGGATCTGAACACCCGGGACGCCGGGCCGGCCCCCGGGAAATCGCCCGTGGGCTGCTCTACTCTCTTCCGCATGTCGCACGAGGTCGAACGCGAGGCGCTCGTCCGCTACCTCGAAGAAAACAACTTCAAGCGGACGAAGCAGCGAGAGGCCATCCTCGACGTGTTCCTCGAGGTCGCTGGCCACATTTCCGGCGACGAACTCTATCAGCGGGTGCGCGAGCGCCATCCCCACATCGGCTACACCACCGTCTACCGGACGATGAAGATCTTCTGCGAGGCCGGGCTCGCGGTGGAGCGCAGCTTCGAGGACGGCATCACGCGTTTCGAGATCCCGCACGAGCACCACGATCATCTGGTGTGCACCCGCTGCGGCCGGATCGTCGAGTTCGAGTGTCGGATGATCGAATCGGCGCAGGATCGGAACGCACTCGAGTACGGCTTACGGCTGCTGCGCCACCGCCACGAGCTCTACGGCCACTGCGCCGACTGCCGCGAGGCGTGACGGCGCCGGCGCCGGCGCCGCGTCGCAGCCGCGCCGCCGTGCTCCGCAAGACGCCCGGAGAGCACGGGGAGTGCGTGCTCACCCTCGAGGGGCGCCTCGACGGAGCCTCGACGGCGCGGCTGTGGCGCGAGGCGATGGCTGCCGCGCGGTCCGCCGGCGACGGCGCGCTGGTCGTCGATGCCGGCGACGTCGACTACTGCGACGGCGCCGGCGCCGCGTTGCTCGCGGCCATCGAGGAGG
>CAYOHN010000444.1:0-2800 GCA_964403735.1 uncultured Spirochaetales bacterium
AACCCGGCAGCGACGCGCTCGCCTGCGAGTGCAAGTTCCTCGCGCAGGTCGAGTTCCCGACGCAGTTCCGCGACCGCCTGCTGGCGCGCCCGCACGATGGCAGGCGCGGCGGGCGTCCTCAGCCACTGCGCCAGAATGGCCTCTCCGGCGCGTGTGCGCGCCCGGCACAACAGCTCGAACAGCGAGCCTGCGCCGAAGAGATCGAGATCTTCGGCGTACGGATGCTCGGCATCGCGAAAGCGTTCCCCGCTGGCGCCGCGACCGGCAAAGCGCGCGTCCAGGCGCGCGAGCCCATCGTCATACCAGGTGGCCGCGCGGTCGGCGACGTCGTGACGGCGCAGCAGGCGGTCGTGCCAGATCACGAGCGCGACGAAGCCGAGCGCTGGCATCCACAACACGAAGCCGGGCAGGACCTCGGCGCCGACGACCAACCCGATCGCGATGGCGCCGAGCAGGAAAACCACGAGGCGTGCGTGCGAGACGCGCTGCGCAGTCCTGGCGGCGCTCGCCGCGCGCGCCTGCCGGTCGGCGCGGCGCTGCTCGTACTCGCGGTGGACGGGCGTGGGGACGACGTCGGAGTCGGCGGCGGGAGAGGTCGGCATCGGCGCGACAGTCTGAAGCAGCCTAGCCGGCAGCGCATCCACCGGCCGGCGCGCTCGTGAGCCGTTACCGTAGGGCGTCGTTTCGCCGAGAGGGAAGGTCATGCTCGATCGCACGCTGGCAGGCTGCGGAAAAACTCTCCCGTCGCCGGGCACCGATCTCTGGGCCGCTCGCCGCGTTGCGAAACCTCGCCGTAGCGCGGCTATGGCTGCGCTTTCGCGCCTCGCGAGCGGCCCAGATCTCGGCACACGGCTCGGTCCGGCGTTTTTCCGCAGCCTGCTGGATCCGATCCCCGCACTCCTCGCCCGCATCCGGCGTGTCGCTCGGCGCGCCGGTCCCTGGGCCCTGTGTTCGCTGCTGACCCTCGCGGCGCCCGCGCGGGCGCAGGACGGCTCCCTGCTGCCGCTCGATCCTAAGAATCCGCTGGAACTCGGCACTGCCTGGGACCGCGGGGACAGCCGCGCGATGGGCGAAGGCGGCGCCTGCGTGTTGGCGCCCGACAGCGAGCGCCACGAAGGCGGCCCCACGACCTATTCGCTCGTGGTGCTCTCGCGCGCGGGGGGCCGGCTGGTGCTCGGCGTCCACGTCGGCCGAACGATCGCGAGCGAGGGCCTGCGCGGGGCGCGGATCACGGACGCCGCCCGGCGGCTCGCCGGCACGGACCGGGATGAGTTCGACGCGTTGTGCGGCAGCGGCTTCCTGGCCGCGCGCGCGCTCGGCGGGCACTACGTCGGCGAGCTTGCCTTTGCGCCCGAGGACGCGCGGCGGGCCTCGGCGAAGCTCCAGACCGGCGTATGGACCGATCCGGCTCCGTTCGCTGCGACGCTCGAAGCGCTGATCGCTGGCGCGCGCGTGCAGGCGCGCGAGCTGCCCGATGGACGCCGCGCCGACGCCCGCGCCCTCGAACCCGACGAGTTGCTGCGCCGGGCGCTCGCGTTCCCCGAGTCCGTGACGCCGGAGACTGCGAAGCCGTTCCTCGGCGCGATCCGCGAGTATCCCGGCGCCGCGTTCGTCGGGACCGAAATCGCGATCGATCCGACGCTCGGCTGGGGAGATGCGGCCCGTTCGGTCTTTCTGCACGATCGAAGCGCGCTCTCCGGCTCCTCGGCCGCGGTTCGGGCGGCGGAGATGCGCAAGGCCGTGGTCCAGCGCCGCGAGCCGACTCCCGACACCGGAGGTCCCGCGGCGTCGCGCGGCGGGGATCCTCCCCGCGCGGGGATCGAAACCTCGAGTGCCGAAGCCGTGCCGCCCGCGGCGATCGCCCAGCCGCCGTCGCCCGCAGCGCCGGCTCCGGTCCTGCGCAGTCGCATGGCCGCGCTCGTCTACGCGCTTCCCGGTGGCGCCACGGTGTTCGCCACGACGCACGCGCCGCCGGGCGTCTACGCGGAGAAGGTCAAGCAACGCGAGTACTGGATCCCCGGCGTCGCCACGCCGGACGATGCCGTCCGAGCAACGCTGGCCCGTGCCGCGCAGGAGCCGCCGAGTCGCGGCACGACGATCGTCGTGGCGGAGATCGGCGGGACGGGCGTGGTGATGACCGATGTCGCGCCGGTCGCCGGCATCCACAGCGTGCCGTCCGGAGCGCTTCGGGCCTGGATCGCCGGCGTGACGACGCCGGATTCTGCGCAACGGGAGGCGCTCGCCGCCGCCATCGAGTCCGCGGACTGACGCGGTCTCCTCCTGGAGATCTTTCGCGCAACGCGCGTCTTCTCGAGCGCGGCGCGCAACGCCTCGGCTGGGCCGGCGAGGCGATGCCGCGCAACGTCCGCGGCTGCGCCCATCTGGGCCTCTGCAACCTCGGTTGCCCCACCGGCGCCAAACAGTCGGCGCTGCTGACCTGGGTGCCGCGCGCCGAACGGGCCGGTGCCCGAGTGCTGCCGCTCGTCCGCGCCGAGCGCGTGCTCGTCGAAGCCGGCCGCGCGCATGGCGTCGCAGCGCGCCGCATCGACCCCGAGATGGGTCAGCCGCTCGGCACGCTGCGCTGCGAGGCCCGGCTCGTGGTGCTGGCCGCCGGCGTGCTGGACACCCCGGCGCTGCTCCTGCGCAGCGGGATCCCGGCCGGCCACGGGCTCCAGTTACACTCGAACATGTATGGTACGGCGCGGTTTCCCGAGTTCGTCAATGGCTTCTACGGGCCGACCATGTCCTATGCGGTGACCAAGTTCAGCGACGTCCACGGGCAACGGGGCCCGGGCTTCAT
>CAYOHN010000445.1:0-2793 GCA_964403735.1 uncultured Spirochaetales bacterium
CGTCGAGGCCGTGGAGGGAGACCCCGCACGCTGGTTCGCGCCCGAGAGCCAAGACGCCGTGCCGGTTCCCTACCGGCCCTCGTTCGTGTGGCCAAAACTCGCGGAGGGTTTCGCCGACGTTCTCGGCGCCGTCACGGTCGAGGATTTATGTCGGGATGCCGTGCAGGCGTCCGTTCGGCGTGCAGACGTCGAGCTGAGCTACGTGATTTGATCGCTCGGCAACGCGCTGCCGTCCGCGATCTGCTCCACCGCGATCAGCTCCACCGGGTTGCAATCGAGTCCCGCGGCGATCAGCCGCAACTTCGCGAAGGAAACGCGCGCGCCGCTCTCTTCGACGGCTGCCAGCTCCGTCGGCCGGATCGTGTCGCGCACGCCGGTGGCCCGCTCGTGGGCGCGGGCGATCGCCTCGACGAGATCTCGAGGCGACCAGCCGAGCGCATGGCGCCGGCCGCGGATCGCCAGCCCATCCGGCGCCACGAGCCGATCGTCGTCGAGTTCGTCTCGCATCCTGACCCTCGAGTTTCGCACCCCGGGGGCGCGACGCTAACATCCGGATTCCCATCGGTCGGAGACGACAGGCTTGCACGCCCCGCCGGAGTTCCCCACTTTCCCGACGCGTTCGCTCCCGCCGGCCGTTGGCGGAGCGGTCTGCCCATCCGGCCGTGCCGGGCGTCGCGGCTGATGCGCGAGCGCATCGCGGTGGACCCGGACCGCGAACCGGAGGTCATTCCCGCCAGCGTGCTCCACGATGTCTTCGCGCATGCCCGCGAGGCCGATCCGGAGGAATGCTGCGGGCTGATCACCGGGAACGAGATGCAGCGCTATCGCCAGGTCGTTCGTTGTCGCAACGACATGACGCTGCACCATCGCCGCGATCCGGCGACCTATCCCCGCGACGGGCGCGAAGGGTTCTTCATGAACGAGCAGGACTACCAGCGGGCAGCGGAGGCCGCCGAGGCTCGTCGGGAGCAGGTGGTCTGCGTGTACCACTCGCACGTCGGGTGCGGCGCCTGGTTCTCCGAGCTCGACCAGGAATTCGCCGAGCAGCCACAGTTCCCGTTCCCGGACGCCACGCACCTCGTCGTGTCGGTCATGGCTGGCAAGGTGGTCGATCAGGGGCTGTTCGTTCGCGTCGGCGCGCGACCGGGGCCGGGCTTCGTCGGCCGCCCCGTGGCGCACGGTCGATGGTGAGGACAGCCGCTGCAGTCCTCTTTTCCGGCGTCTTCGCGTTTGGCTGCGTGACCGGAGGCGGGGTCGATCGCGAACTGCTGCCCGATTCGCCGGTCGCGCTGCTCCAGCGCCCCGAGGCCGACGCCCTGCGTCGTCTCGATGCGCTCGCGGATCTCGACAAAGCTCGTGCCGGCGGGGGGCCCACGAAGGAAGGCGTGGCGAGCATGGACCGGCTGCGGGCGCTCTTCGGCGGGGCCGAGGAGTTCGACCCGCGGCTGATCCAGAGCCGCGGGCATCTGGTGCTTCTCGATCCGCGCACCGGCGAGGCCGAGCGCCTGGTCGGCGCCCCGCCGCAGGCGCGGCCGGCCGCGTGGTCTCCCGATCGCCAGCGACTCCTGATGAGCGGCAACTGGCGCGACCGCCGGCAGCTCTTCGCGTGGGACCGAGCTTCGGAGACCGTGGAGATCGTGACCGGCGGCTTGCGCCACCATGTCAACGGCTGCATCGCCGCCGGCGATCGCCTGGTGGCCGCGCAGTTGGAATCGGAAACGCTGGTGCAGGCGCCGTCGCGTCTGTTCGCCTCGGGCCCCGGAGGCGGCGCGTTGGAGCCGGTGACCGAGAGCGGCTTCCACTTCGCGATGGGCTGTTCTCCGACGCTCCCGCAGGTGGCGTTCGTCCGGATCTCTCCGGACGATGGGCGGCCGCAGCTCCTAGTGTTGGATCTCGATCCGCTCGGCGAACCGAACGAGATCGCCACCGGCGCGGCGCCGGTGTACACGCCGGATGGCGAATGGATCGTCTACGCCGGCATCACGTCGGACGGCGGGCGGCTGTTCCGCGTGCGGCCCGACGGCACCGGGCGGACGCGGCTCGGTGCCGGAGTTCACGAAGAGGGGTCCCCGGCCGTGTCGCCCGATGGCAACTACGTCGCCTACGTGATCGTCGATCGCGATCGGCGAGAGCGGCTCTGGGTGCGGCGGATCGATGGCACCGGCGACCGTCCGCTGATGACGGATGGCGACGGCTCGGTTCCAGTTTGGTGAGCGTATTCAGCTGTCGTCCGCTGCGATGACGAGGAGATGGAAATGACGAAGAAGGCAGATCTGGTTCCGGTACACGGAGGGCTCGCCGAGCCCGTCGACCGCGTCGTGTCGCTGAAGGAGCGCGCGCGCTTCCTCGCCGAGGCCGAGCGCCTGCCGGCGATCTCCACGCAGCGCGCCGACGTCTCGACGGTGCATCGCATCGCCGATGGCACGCTCTCGCCGCTCGAGGGATTCCAGGGAGAAGAAGCCTGGCACCGCGTGCTCGACGAGGGCGTCGTGCTCTCCGGAGGCGGCCGCTACGCGTGGGGAATCCCGCTCTCGCTGCCGGTCAGTGACGCCGAAGCGCAGTCGCTCGCGAAGGGCGGTTCGGCCGCGCTGCGCGACGAGAGCGGCCGCATCGTGGCGATTCTCGACGACGTCGAGCTGTTCGCGTGGGACAAGCCGAAGTACGTCGCCAAGGTCTATGGCACCGAGCGGATGGATCATCCGGGCGGCCGGATGACCAGCTCCGACGAGCGGACCCGCCTCGCCGGCGGGCGGCTGCGCGCCTTGCCGCAGGAAGCCCACCCGGAGTGGGCGG
>CAYOHN010000446.1:0-2774 GCA_964403735.1 uncultured Spirochaetales bacterium
TTCGACGGCGGGGTCGAAGGCGTGCGGGCCCTGATCGGCGAACGTGATGCCGAAGCGCGTGAGGGTTTCGTCGGAGGGGCGGCTCCGCATGGACGCCGAGGGTGCGGCGGTTGCACGGTGGCCGCAAGCATTCGCCGGGCGGTGTCAGACGGGCTCGGCGCCGAGCGCCTCCCAGCCGGAGCCGAGCTGTGCGAGCGCTGCGGCACGAGCAGCATCGGCTGTCTCGGCCGCCACGTCGAGGATGCGGGAACGCGGCCCTTCGGTCTGTTTCATCTGGACTCGAAAACGGGGAGCGCTCGGTGCGGGCGCTGGTGCCGCTTGGAGGGGGGCCGGGGCGGTCGCCGTGCGCGTGTTCGTCGCGCCCTCGACCTCCCCGCGCAGCCTCTCGTAGAACGACGGCGGTGCTTCGAGAATCCGCAGGCCGACACCCCCCTGCGCGATGCTGGTGAGGTTCGCCGGAACCGATCGGTGTCGCACGACGCGAGCGCGGATGGCCATCGGCTCGTCGTTCGTGTCGAAGCGGAGCTGCACGTCGACGGGGGTCCCCGGGAGCAGGCGCGTGGATGTCTGGACGAACATCCCGTTGGCCGAGACGTCGAGCACGATCGCGCGCTGGGGGCGCCCGTCGGCGGTGAGTTCGCATGCCATCCGGCGTCGGAATCGCTTGGCCGCGCGCTTCTGAGCCATGGTCGCCCCCGTGCCGGCCGACATTCTCGTCCGGGCTCCCCCGCGTCGTCCTCGAAGCGGAGACCCGCATTCGAGCCCATCGGCTGCCCTCTGCGGGGGCTTGAGCGCCGGCGCCGTTGACCGAAACGGCAGGCTGGTCTATCACCAAAGGTCAGATGGATCCGCGAATCGCCAGCCCTCGACCCGCTCTGGGTCTTCTCCTCGACCTGCTCCTTAGCGGGGCGGGAGAGGGCTAGCGCGCGCACGATCCAACCGACCGGACGCGAAACCCTCTCCCGCCGAGCCTGGCCGGAGAGGGTTTCGCGTTTCGGGGTCTTCATTGTCTTGGGTTCGCTCCGAGTCGCACCGTCCGCTCCGGCCCCCTCGGCACCCGAAGGAGCCTCGATGACATCGAAGTCGACCGCCGCGAAGTACGAATCGTTTCCCCCGATCGAGCTACCGGACCGCCGCTGGCCGGGCCGCACGCTCACGGCGCCGCCCGTCTGGTGCAGCGTCGATCTGCGCGATGGCAACCAGGCGCTCGTCGAGCCGATGGGCGCCGAGCGCAAGCTGCGGCTGTGGGAGCGCCTGCTCGCGACGGGCTTTCGCGAGATCGAGGTGGGGTTCCCGAGCGCGTCGCAGACGGACTTCGATTTCGTCCGGCAGCTCATCGAAGAACGCCGCATTCCGGAGGGCGTGACGATCCAGGTGCTGACCCAGGCCCGCGAGGACCTGATCCGCCGGACGTTCGAGTCGATCCGCGGCGCGCGGCGCGCCATCGTGCACCTGTACAACTCGACGAGCACGCTCCAGCGCCGCGTGGTGTTCGGCACGGATCGGGCCGGGATCGTCGAGATCGCCGTCCGGGGCACTGAGCTCGTTCGCACCCTGTGCGAGACCGTGCCCGACACCGATGTGGTGCTCGAGTATTCCCCGGAGAGCTTTACCGAAACGGAGCTCGACTTCGCCGTCGAGGTCTGCGAAGCGGTCCTGGCGATCTGGGAGCCGGGTCCCGGTCGTCAGGTGATCCTGAATCTCCCGGCCACAGTCGAGATGGCGACGCCCAACGTCTACGCCGATCAGATCGAGTGGTTCGCGCGTCACCTGCCCGGGCGCGAGCACGTCGTGCTCTCCGTGCACCCGCACAACGATCGCGGAACGGCGGTGGCGGCCGCAGAGCTGGCGATGCTGGCCGGCGCAGATCGCGTCGAAGGCACCCTCTTCGGCAACGGCGAGCGCACCGGCAACGTCGATCTGGTGACGCTCGCGCTCAACCTCTACACGCAAGGGGTGGAGCCGGGTCTCGACCTGTCCGACATCGATGCGCTGCGCGAGGTCGTCGAGTACTGCAATCGGCTACCGGTGCATCCCCGGCATCCGTATGCCGGGGAGCTCGTCTACACCGCGTTCTCGGGATCGCACCAGGACGCCATCAAGAAGGGCTTGGCGGCGCTGAGCGAGAGCGCGAGTCCGGTCTGGCAGGTGCCGTACCTGCCGATCGATCCCGCCGACGTCGGGCGCAGCTACGAGGCGGTGATCCGGATCAACAGCCAGTCCGGCAAGGGCGGCGTGGCGTACCTGCTGGAGGCCGACCACGGGCTGCGGCTTCCGCGGCGGATGCAGCAGGAGTTCAGCCGCGTCGTGCAGGGGGTGGCGGACGCCGGCGAGCAGGAGATCGACGCGGTGCGGCTGTGGGCGCTGTTCGAGCAGGAGTACTTCGGGGAAGGCGGGCTGGCGCTCGTCGAGCACCGCATGGAGCCGGCGGGCGCCGGTGGCCGCATGCGGATCGACGCGAGCGTGCGCCACGCGGGAGAGCTGCGCCGCATCGCCGGCGAAGGCGCGGGTCCCGTCGAGGCGTTCGTCGAGGCGCTGCGCAAGGAGCTCGGCATCGATGTCCACGTCGCGGATTTCGCCGAGCATGCGCTCGGCGCAGGCGAGGACGCGCTGGCCGCGGCGTACGTCGAGCTGCGTCGAGCCGACGGAACGACCCGGTGGGGCGCGGCGCGCCACCGCAGCATCGTCGCCGCCAGCCTCGAAGCCGTCGTCAGCGCCGCCAACCGCCGCTGAGGTCAAGAACTCGATCATCTCCATCCTCAATGGAGTTGCCA
>CAYOHN010000447.1:0-2768 GCA_964403735.1 uncultured Spirochaetales bacterium
TGGAGCGCCGTGCGCCGATACCAGAGCGTCTGACGCGCAAGGCCGTCCAGCCGGCGGCGCCGAGCCCAGCGACGAGCGCCGCGACGCCCGGGCCCGCCGCCAACGGCACCGCCTCGGGCACAGCCGTGATCGTGAACGTCGGGATCTCGGTCACTCGGCCTTCCTCGTCGATCACCACGCCCGAGAGCACGAGCGAACCCACCTCGGCCGTCGCCTCTTCGAAGAAGAGCTCGCCCACGAGCCCCGACGGTGTGAACAGATAGACGCGAAACGGCTGGGGCTGGATGCCCGAGAAGTCGCCCGCCGTGTCGAAGCTGAAGGTGAGCACACGCTCGCCATCGGGCGCGAACGGGTTCGGATCGACGCCCGAGTAGTCGCCCTCGCCCACCGGAAAGAACGGCTGCGGCTCGACGCCCGACACTTCCTCCTCGCCCGTCAGCCAGAGCGCCTCTTCGGTCACCCCCGTGTCGACCCGGCCCCCTGCGAGGCCGCCCAGCCCCAGCGGGCCGCCCGCGCGCAGGCTCACCTCGGCGCTGCCGTCGGGGTTCTGCACGACCAGCAGCCGCCCCTCCATCTCATAGAAGGTCGCATCCGCCCAGGCGGCGGGCGCCCAGAGCAGACAGGCAGACAGCAGGCAGGCGAACGGCAGGCAGGCAGACAGCAGAAATTCAAGCGGAGCTGCGAACGCGGTGACGAATCTCGACATGAGTCCCTCCAGTCGCTGTGGATCTCTTGATCCTACACAGAGCCGCGTCGTGGGATCAACCCTTGCGGGCGGGCTCGCGCTCATGCTCACGCAATGGGCGCTGCGGCGCCGCTGAGTCGCCCCACACCCCCATCTGGGCCGATCGGCCCATACGCCTGCGCCACCGTTGGCCGTAGTTTGAACTCCATCGCGCGAGCGGCCTGCATGCCCATACCGGCAGCGGAGCTTCGAGCGAGAGGAGCTCCAGAATGGTCGACCGATCCCGTAGCCACCGCTTCACTCCCCAGCGCGCAGTCCTCGCGCTGGTCTGCACCCTGCTCGCCCCACTGCTCGGCTGCGAAGACGGCGAGCTCTCGCCGCTGGTCTCGCGCGACGTCTTCACCCTGCAGTACGACGACCTCACCGCCGACAACAACTGCGACTCGGCCAGCAACCCCGGCGACTTCTACATCAGCGCCGAGCTCCTGGACGCCTCGCTCGCGTTCCGCAACCCCATGCTCGATCACGCGCCCACGGGCCTCGAAATCCGGCTCGACCGCATCAACGAGCGGCTCGTGCAGACCCACACCGGCACCGTGCCCGTCGGCTTCGGCGTCGAAGGCGAGATGCTGCCGCCCAACGAAGGCGACCGGCTGCTCGTCGATCTCAGCTTCTTCGAGAAGGACACGGCGGTCTACATGACCGCCCGCAACGTGATCGAGCTCGTGTGGGGGCGCGACGCCGATACCAACGAGCGCTGCTGGCTGCGCGACGACGGACGACTCGACCTCAGGTGCTTCGATGCGAACTCGGCCGTCGCCGACCAGACGACCGGCACGGTGCGCCTCGACGACAACGGCAGCTCGCCCTGCGAGGCCACCCTGCGCTGGACCCTGACGCGCACCGAAGAGCTCGTGCCGCGGCCCCAGCTGCTCACCGAGGTACCGCGCTACGCGATCTCCGGAGACATCTGGGTCTTCGAGCGCGGCGACGGCGCGTTCCGCGTCTGCCGCACCTCGTTCGCCGTCACGGTCGATCCCTCGAAGTCGCGCTCGGTCTTCGGCGCGGGCACGTGCGACGGCGGCACCCGCTGGGGCGAGATCGCGGGCACGTTCGAAGTGCGCGGGCGCTGGGATCGCGACGGCCGCATCTCGGGCGACATCGTCTTCGACATGGACGGCACCCTCGGCACCGTACAGCAGGCCTACCCCTTCGTCGGCTTCCTCGACGACCAGCTGATCGACTTCATCTTCGAAGGCCGCGCCACTCTCGACGGCCGCGAGCACGTCTGGTTCGGCACCGCCGAGGGCGAGTTCCTGGTGCCGCCGGCAGCGGGGTGAAGCGCCGGCGGCGGATTATCGAGCCGGCGGAGAGGTCAAGCGCCGGCGGCTGCGGGAGCCGACCTCCGCTCAGCGAGCCACGCAGCGCGTCCGTAGGAACACCGCGACGCCCGCCTTGTCGACGTCGCCGGCCGCGAGTCCGTCGATCAATTCGTAGAGTTCGTCTGCATCGGCGCGAAGCTTCTGCCCGTTCAGCCCCAGGAAGACCAACGCGCACATGAGCGCCGTCCGTTTGTTCCCGTCCACGAACGGGTGATTGCGCGCGATATGGAACAGATAGGCCGCGGCCATCTCGAAGACGCTCGGATGGAGGTATTCGCCGTCCCATGTCGTCTCGGGCATCGCGAGTGCAGAGCGAAGCAGCACGAGGTCGCGCACACCACTCGCGCCGCCATACCGGCGAATCTGATCAGCGTGAAGCCCGAGCACCTCGTCGAGGGTCAGGAACTCCGGCTCACTCACTCCGAAAGGCGGCGAAACACCCCGCCGTACTCCTCGTGAGCCTCGGCCACCAGGTCAGCCGTCTGCTTCCGGCGCTTCTTGTTGCGCACCGGCGTCACGACGAGCACGTCGCCGTCGGTCGACAGCTCGAGCTCGGTGTCTGCGTCGATCTCCAGCGCCTCGAGCAACGGGCGGTCGATCACCAGGGCAAGGCTGTTTCCGGATCGGGTGAGTCGCTTGGACATGTCCGTACGTTAGCAGCTCTGCGTCAGTACGGCATTGGCAATCGACCGTTCGATCCA
>CAYOHN010000448.1:0-2733 GCA_964403735.1 uncultured Spirochaetales bacterium
GCAGGGTCTCGGCGTGGGCCTCGCGGCGCTGCTGCTCCCGTTGGTCGGGCTCGCGGACGACGCCTGGCGCGGTCTCTACGGCGTCGGCCTGCTTCCGCTTCTTCTCGTCGCGTGGTGGCGACGCGGACTTCCCGAAACCGAACGCTTCGCGCACTGGCAGCGCGAGCGGGCCGCGGCAGAGGCGGACGCTCCGGTCCCGGGGCGCGGTCCCCTGCTCGCGCTGCTGCGCGCGTATCCGGATCGGCTGGCCCTGCTGTGCGGCGTCATCTTCCTGCTGGCCGCCAGCGGTGCCGCCGCGGACTTCTTCGGCGTGAAGTACCTCCAGGAGGCGCACGGCTGGAAGCCGGGCCACGTGACGGTGCTGTTTCTCGGCGGCGGCGCCTTCGGCCTCGCGGGCGCCCTGATCGCCGGAAGGCTCGGCGATCGCTTCGGCCGCAAGCGGGCCGCAGTGCTGTTCTCGCTGGCCGTCGCCGTGTTCCCGCTCCTGTTCTACCGCAGCGAGGGCATCGCGCTCGCCCCGATCTGGGTGATCATGGTGTTTGCACTGCTCGGGCAAGACGCCCTGCTCGCGACCTACGGGGCGGAGCTGTTCCCGACCTCGCATCGGACGACCGCCGCCGGCGCCCGCATGCTCGTCGGCACCGGGGCGGCGGCGCTCGGTCTCGCGGCGGAATCCCTGCTCTACGCTTGGCTCGGGTCCCATTGGAGCGCGATCTCGGTGTTGCTGTGCGGCCTGCTCGCGGTCCCCGTCGTGATCGCCGCAGCATTCCCGGAGACGGCGGGCCGCACGCTCGAAGAACTCGCGCCGGAACGCCCGCATCGAGTCCCGCGCCCCGAGAAGGAGCCCGCATGAACCTCCGAGCCAAAATCGACGAAACCGTGCACGCGCTCGAACTCGGTGCGAAGCTCGCTGTCGAGCGCATCGAGACGGGGCTCGTCTTCAACCCCATGCGCGCCGAGCTGCGCGCCGATCCCCACTCGTACTACAAGATGCTGCGCGAGCGCGATCCGATCCACCGCTCGCGCGCCGCCGACGGCTGGGTGCTGTCGCGCTACCGCGACATCGAGACCATCCTCGGCGACCGGCGCTACGGGGCCGACGAACGCAAGCTTCGCGAGTGGCCGCGGATCCTGGGCCGGCGCCGGCGCGCGGGCCTCCCGGATCCCTACGCCGAAGGCCGCGGCTCGATGCTGCGACTCGACCCGCCCGATCACACGCGGCTGCGAACGCTCTGAACAAGGCCTTCACGCCGCGGGCCATCGAGCGGATGCGCCCGCGCGTCGCCGCTGTCGCCAGCGAGCTGCTCGGTCGCTTCCGCCCGGGTGACACGATGGAGCTGATCGGCGGCTTCGCCTCTCCGCTGCCGGTCACGATCATCGCCGAGATGCTCGGCGTGCCGGCCAGCGACCACAGCCGCTTCCGGCACTGGTCCGACGAGGTGATCCGCACCCTCGGCGACAACACGCTCGAAGATCGCCTGCGCGCCGAAGCCGCGATCGAGGAACCCGGGCACTACCTGATCGAGATCGCCGAGGCGCGGCGACGCGAGCCGCGGGAAGATCTCCTCAGCTCGCTGGTGCTGGCCGAGGAACGCGGCGACCAGCTCACGCAGCTGGAGCTCGCGACGATGTGCGTGCTGCTGCTCGTCGCCGGCAACGAGACCACGACGAAGCTGATCGCGAACGGACTCCTGGCGCTGCTGCGGCACCCGGACCAGCTCGCGCTGCTGCGCGAGGAGCCGAAGCGGATTCCGGCCGCGATCGACGAGCTGCTGCGCTTCGACGGCCCGGTGCAGCTCACCTCGCGGATCGCCAGCGAAGACGACGTGTTCGCCGGGCGACGCGTGCAGCGCGGCCAACAGCTCGTCCTGCTGCTCGCTGCCGCCAACCGCGATCCCGAGCGCTTCCCCGATCCCGATCGCCTCGACGTCACGCGCGAGAACGTCCGCCATCTCGGCTTCGGCCACGGCGCGCACTTCTGCCTCGGCGCACAACTCGCCCGGCTCGAAACCGCCCTCGCCCTCGAAGGCCTGCTCGCCCGTTTCCCGGCGCTCCGACTCGCCGACACCCCGATCGTCTGGGGCGACAACACCGTGCTGCGTGGCCCGACGCGGCTGGTGCTCGCGCTGTAGCGAGTCCGAGTCGCTGCGTGATTTCATTGCATCATCGACCAGATCTCCGGGCCCGCCGCGCTGCGTTCGAGCAAGGCGAGTGCGCGCGCGTGGAACGCGCTCGATGCATCGGAGGCGTAGAGCAGGAGATTATGGAGTCAGGGCGTAGCTCGAGAGGCGTCGAGTGCCGCCTTCACGGCTTCCTTGTCATCCAGGTCGACGCGCGCACGCATCCGGCGCGCGCTCCACGGAAGGGGCTGGCTCTCCTCGCGGAGATCCTCTTCGCGTGCGAGCGCTACGGAGACGAGCTCCGAGACCAGCTGCCCGAGGGACTTGCCTTCGCGCTTCTGCAGCCGCTCGAGCTCGCGGAGAACTGACGCTTCGATGTCGAGGGTCGTGCGTGCCACCGTCAGATGCTGAATCAAGCTGCATGAGATGTCCAGGCTACATGTCCTCGCCTGATGTCCGGATTCGCCCGATTCGCGTCTCGTGCAGGTCCTCCATCCAGCTCGCAAGCCGTCCCTGTCCATCACCACGAAGGGCCAGGTAACCATCTTGATCGAGATCCGCGAGGCGCTCGAGGACGCACTGCCGGAGGCGGACTTCCTGCGACTTCCGCTGC
>CAYOHN010000449.1:0-2709 GCA_964403735.1 uncultured Spirochaetales bacterium
ACGAAGAAGGACAGCCAGCTCTTCGACAAGATCGATGTCGACATCTGTTATCCGGCAGCCGGTGCGCCGAGAATCGCGGGGGAGGTGAAGGCGCTCGGCACTCCGCCGCACAGCAGAAACCGAGGAGTCGCTCGCGGAGGATCGAGCGACCTCCACAAGAGGCTTCGCGAGGTTGCCTTTACGTCGACGGATCTGAAGGTCGCATACTCGGGCCCACAGCCGATCCAGAGCTTCCAGAATTGGATCGACTCTACTGAACCGGGCTACTTCTCGTTCTGGGCGGTCCGGGCGCGGAACGAGTCGGATCTCGAACGGGTACGGAGCATGATCTCGAGCCTACGGTCCTACTGCAATGGTGTTGCGGCGGTTCTCTACCTCCCGAGCTCACAAGAGACTCCGACTCGCTATCAGGTCCGGCATATCCGCGAGCTCGATATCGATCGAGCACTGAGAGAGATGGCCCAAAGAATCGCCTGATCTCGCTTTCTGCGAATGACGGTGGGGCACCCGAGAGCCCCACGACTACTGTAGGCCGATGAAGGGTGATTCTCTGATCGTGGGAGAGAGAGTGAGCGCGCAGAGACGTCTCCTGGCCGCTGAGGGATCGAAGTTCGGTACGGCACTCGCAGCGAATCGCGCGAACTCCTGCACGTACGACCGCGATCTCGTGACGGCCGCCCGGGAATCTCTCGGATGAAGCGGGTCCTTCTCGCGTGCATCGCTCTCACTCTCGTGGCCGGCTGCTCCACGTTCCGTGCGGCGAACCAGCCGCTCGCGAAGTGGGAGTCCGGCTCCGGCTACGGTCCCGCCAACATCCTCGCGGCGCGGGGGGCCGGGCGCGTGCTGCTCGTGCTTGCGTTCTCGGGCGGCGGCACGCGCGCGGCGGCGCTCTCGTACGGGGTGCTCCAGGAGCTGCGCGACACGACGATGGTCGTCGATGGACAGGCGGTCCGGCTGCTCGACGAGGTGGACATCATCACCTCCGTGTCGGGAGGGAGCTTCACGGCGGCCTACTATGGTCTGCACGGCGATGGCATCTTCGAGACCTTCGAGGATCGTTTCCTGCGCCGCGACGTGCAGACGCGGCTGATGCTGGGCCTGCTGCGGCCGATCAACTGGTTCCGCCTCGTCGGCAGCGCCTTCGACCGCAGCGAGCTGGCGATCCGCTACTACGACGATCGGATCTTCGAACACGCCACCTTTGCGGATCTCCTCGCCGCCAAGGGGCCATTGCTCCAGATCAACGCGACCGACCTTGCGGCGGGTCATCACTTCACCTTCTTTCAGCCGCACTTCGACCTGCTGTGCTCGGACCTGTCGAGCTTCCCGGTCGCGCGCGCGGTGGCGGCTTCGTCGGCGGTGCCGGTTGCGTTCAGTCCGATCCCGCTCCAGAACTATGCCGGTACCTGCGGCTTCGAGCGGCCGGCATTCCTCGACGAGGCGCTGCTCGCGCGTCGCAGCGATCCACGCCGCTTCCGGGTCGCGAAGATCGTCGAGGGCTACCTCGATGCCCGCCAGCGCCCGTACATCCACCTGCTCGACGGCGGGATCGCCGACAACATCGGTCTGCGCGTGCCGCTCGACAACGTGATGCTGACCGGCGGCATCGTCCGGCGCAGCGACGACTTGTCGCTCGCGGAGATCGACCGGATCGCTGTGATCGTCGTCAACGCCGAGGTGCACCCGCCGGAACGGTTCAGCCTTGCCGCGAGCGCTCCGGGCCTGGCCGCGATTCTCGGTTCGGTCACCGACACCCAGATCTACGGCTACAACTTCGAGACGATCGAGCTGATGCGCGAGAGTCTGCGCACCTGGGCCCGGGAGCTCGGCGCGGCGCGCGGCCAGACGGTCGAGAGCGCGATGGTGACGATCGGCTTCGAGGACATCGAGGACGAGAGCGAGCGCGCGTTCTTCCACGACGTGCCGACCAGCTTCCGGCTGCCGGACGAGACCGTGGACCGCCTGATCGCCGTTTCGCGTCGCCTGTTGCGCGAGTCCCTCGATTTCCAGGAGTTCGTCCGCGAAATCCAGACAGACCTCGTGGCGCCGTAGCGAGAGTCGATCCGCCGCCGTCTCGCGGCTCGGTGGGGTGATTTGGCCTCTTCGACCCTCCAGTTCGCTCCGCCGAGCGGATATAATCCTCCCGGACCGCGCGCAGTGCGGGACGACGTCTACGAGGCCCCATTGTAGTGAACAGCTATTGCTTCGGACCCTTCGAGCTGCGGCCGGACGGAACCCTGCTGCGGGAGGGTCGGCCGATCGATCTGTCTCCGAAGCAGCAGGGCCTCCTCGCGATCCTCGCGAAGGCCGGCGGCCGGATCGTCTCCAAACGGGAGATCCTCGATCGTCTCTGGCCGGACGAAGACGTGTCCGAGGCGAGTCTCACGACGTGCGTGCGCGGGCTGCGGCTCGCGTTGGGTGATCAGACGCGGCGCGGCGGCTACGTAGAAACCGTTCACGGCCGGGGATACCGCTTCCACGCCACCGTCCGCGCGTCGCCGGATGCTTTCGGCGAGCGGCCGATTCGGATCGCCGTGGCGCCGTTCGCGACCGAGGAGGAGAGCGACCGCTATCTCGCTGCGGGGCTCGCGGGGGAAGTCGCGGCTGGACTCGATCGGTGGCGGGCGAGCGGGCTCGAGGCGATCGCCCGGACCTCCGCGGAGCGGGGGTTCGAACTCCGCGAGGATCCGTTTGTCTTCTCGGAGGCAC